>NZ_CP193482.1:3055000-3228353 GCF_050703275.1 Sphingosinithalassobacter sp. LHW66-3 | reverse complement strand
GCTGCCGTCCTGCTCCAAGGTCCGCACTTGAGTCACTGTGACGCACCCCTCCTCCGCGGAAAGCAGCCTCCCTCCGCGCGCTGGTTCAAAATCGACAAAGACCCCCCGCAGCCGGAATCGCATCCCGCGCTGGTGCCTTGAGCTTGCTTGGCCCGGGCGAGAGTACCGCGCCGGGAGGGGTGTTTTAGGGACGGCTTTGCGAGTCGATCAAGGGCCGGACCTGTCAGATTTCTGAAATAGATTTCTTGACTCGGCAGTAGCCGAGGAAATCCGTCAGAGAAATTTTTAAGGCACTAATCCGTCGGGATTTTCTCGAAATCAGGACCGACAGGGCACATGCGACTCGCGCTTGATCCGAGCTTTGCTGCTGCTCGTTGCGTTACGGGAATGTTACGAAACGCGAACATGGGAAAAGCCGCCGGAGCGTACTCCGGCGGCTTCGGAAGTCCTGCCGAACCTGTAAGGATCAGGCGAGCGCTTCGACTCGCTTGTTCAGTCGCGCGAACTTGCGCGAAGCAGTGTTCTTGTGGAGCACGCCCTTGGCCACCCCGCGCGCCAGCTCAGGCTGCACGTCGTGCAGTGCCGCGGAAGCGGCAGCCTTGTCGCCGGCGTCGAGCGCCGCTTCGACACGCTTCACATAAGTGCGAATGCGGCTCACGCGCGCGCCGTTCACTTCTGCGCGGCGTGCATTGCGCCGGATACGCTTTTTCGCCTGCGGCGTATTCGCCATGCCGTCTCGAGTCCTTCAGAATGTCGCTAAGGGTGCAGGAATTGGTCCCGGCGCCCGGAAAGCGCGGCCCTTAGCGAGTCATGCGCGTGGGGTCAACCGAATGTGGCCGGTTCAGCGCTGGCACACGGAGCACCAGAAGGTCGAGCGGCCATTCTCGGTGCGACGGCGAACCGGTGCGCCGCAGGCGCAGGATTGGCCTTCCCGTCCATAGACTCGCCACTCCTTGGCGAAATAGCCGAGCTCGCCGTCGGGCCGGGCATAGTCGCGCAGCGTCGAGCCGCCCGCCGCGATCGCGGCCACCAACACCGCCCGCACCGCCGCGACGAGTCGCTCCAGCCGCGGCAAGGCGATTCGCCCCGCCGCCCGGCCCGGAGCGATGCCGGCGAGATGCAGCGCTTCGCAGACATAGATGTTGCCCAGACCCGCCACGATTCGCTGGTCGAGCAAAAGTGCCTTCACCGGTGCCGTGCGGCCGCGGAACGCATCGGCGAGAAGCGCCGCGTTGAAATCGCTGCCGAGCGGCTCCGGCCCCATCGCGGCGAAGGCAGGCCATTGCGACAGCGATTCTGTCCGCACCAGATCGAGCGAGCCGAACCGGCGCGGATCGTTGAGCGCCAGCCGATGCGCCGCGGTTTCCACCAGCACATGATCGTGGGGCAAGGGCTCGGCCGGATCGATACGCCACCGCCCCGACATGCCGAGATGAAAAACCAGCGTGTCGCCTCGATCCGTGTCGATCAGGCCATATTTGGCGCGCCGGCCCAGCTTCGTCACGCGCGCGCCGGTGAGTCGCTGGCCAAGATCGGGGGGAAACGGCCGCCGCAGATCCTGCCGGCGCAGAATGATGCGTTCGATCACATGGCCTTCCAGCACGGGTGCCAGGCCGCGGACGGTGGTCTCGACTTCGGGAAGCTCGGGCATTGCGGGTCCAGCGCTAGGCGGGGTTTGCTCCGCCCTCAACCCTTGGCTAGAGCACCGGCGTTCGAACCCGAGGATCCTGCATGACCGACACCGTCTCCTTCGGCTATTCCGATGTCGCTCCGGAGGAGAAGACTCGGCGCGTCGGCGAAGTCTTCAGCAACGTCGCTGCCCGCTACGATCTGATGAACGATGCCATGTCGGGCGGCATGCACCGGCTGTGGAAGGACCGCTTCGTTCGCCGCGTGAAGCCGCGTGCCGGTGAGCACATCCTCGACATGGCGGGCGGCACCGGCGACATCGCCTTCCGCATGGAGCCGTCGGGCGCCGCGATCACCGTTGCGGACATCAATCCCGAAATGCTCGCGGTTGGCGTGGAGCGGGCGCAGCAGCGCGGGATCGACGGTCTCGTCTGGACCGAGGCAAACGCGGAAAGACTCCAGTTCCCGGATCGCTTCTTCGATGCCTACACGATCGCCTTCGGCATCCGGAACGTGACCGACATTCCGGCCGCGCTCCGCGAGGCGCACCGCGTACTGAAGCGCGGGGGACGCTTTTTCTGCCTCGAATTCTCGACCACGCTGTGGCCCGGTTTCGCCGATGTGTACGATGCCTATTCGCACCATCTGGTGCCGAAGCTCGGCAAGCTGCTCGCGAACGACGAAGACAGCTATCGCTATCTGATCGAATCGATTCGCCGCTTTCCGGACATGGCGACCTTCGAGCGGATGATCACCGAGGCCGGATTCGTGCAGGCCAACGCCGAGCCGTTGCTCGGCGGTCTCGTCGCGATCCACAGCGGCTGGAAGATCTGATGGCGGGCCCGCACCGCGCATGACCGCTCCGGCCATTCACCTCTGGCGCCTCCTCAAATGGGGACGCATCCTCGCGCGCCACGGTGCGCTGCGTGGCATCGAGCAGGATCGCAACACGCCAAGGCCGGTACGGCGGCTGGCACGCGTTGCGCGCTTCGGCGCGCGTGTGCCGACGACACCGCGCTATGCAGATGCGTTCCAGGCGATCGGCCCTGCGGCGATCAAGCTGGGCCAGACGCTGGCGACTCGCCCCGATCTCGTCGGCGAGGCCGCGGCCAGCGACTTGCTGCGCCTTCAGGATGCGCTGCCGCCAGTCCCGTTCGCGATCATCCGCGACCAGATGGAGCGCAGTTTCGGAAGGCCGCTCGACCTGCTCTTCACCGAGATCGAGGAAGTCCCGATCGGCGCCGCTTCGATTGCGCAAGTCCATCGCGCCGTCACGACCGACGGACGCCATGTCGCCGTGAAAGTGCTGCGTCCCGGAATCGAGTCCGACTTCGCGCGCGCGATCGACACCTATGAATGGGCGGCCGCGCAGGTGGAGGGGATGGGCGGCGAAGCCGCGCGGCTGCGCCCGCGGCTCGTCATCGACAGTTTCAAGCGCTGGACCGCGCGTGAGCTCGACTTGCGCCGCGAAGCCGCATCGGCCTCCGAGCTCGCCGAGGGAATGGAAGCCGAGCCCGACTTCATGGTGCCTGCGATCGACTGGCAGCGGACCACCGGCAAGGTACTGACGCTCGAGTGGATCGACGGGATCAAGCTCAGCGATCGGGCGATGCTGATCGCCGCCGGCCACGATACGACGGCGCTCGCGCACAAGCTGGTTCGCGCCTTTCTGCGCCAGGCGATCGCCGAAGGCTTCTTTCACGCCGACATGCATCAGGGGAACCTGTTTGCGTTGGCTGACGGACGGATCGCCGCGATCGATTTCGGCATCATGGGTCGGATCGATCGTCGCGCGCGAGTGTGGCTCGCCGAAATCCTCTACGGCCTGATCACCGGCAATTATAGGCGTGTCGCCGAGATTCACTTCGAAGCCGGCTACGTGCCGCCGCATCACAATGTCGCCGAGTTCGCAACGGCGCTGCGCGCGGTCGGCGAGCCGATGCGCGGCCTGCCGGTCAAGGACATGTCGATCGGGATGATGCTCGATTCGCTGTTCAACATCACCCGCGACTTCGACATGCAGACCCAGCCGCACCTGCTGCTGCTCCAGAAGACCATGGTGATGGTCGAAGGCGTCGCCACCGCGCTCGATCCCGATATCAACCTCTGGGAGGCAGCCGAACCCTTCGTGCGCGAGTGGATCCGCACCGAGCTTGGTCCTGAAGCCGCGATTGCCGACCGGCTGGTCGAGGATTTCCGTACGCTCTCGCGTCTTCCCGAACTGATCCGCAACATCGAGCTGCGCTTCCCGCCGCCAGGCGGCGCGCCGCCTGCCCCGCCGCTGCGCTCGATCGAAGTCGTGCGCGTGAACGGCGGCTGGCGCTACATCCTGGTAGCCGTGTTCTCCGGCGGGCTTGGCGCCGTGGCCGCGCAGCTGCTGTTCGGCTGATGGCGCCGTCCGCTCCGCTCTGGCTTGCGGAGCCGAGCCGCTTCGCCAGGCTCCGTTCCGGGCAGGCGCGGATCGCCGCCGTGCTGCTCCTGATCCTGCTTGCCGCCGGGCTGGGCACGCTCGCAGTGCCCGAGCCGCCGCAGATCAGCACCGCAACCGGCCACCAGCAAGCCGAAACCGATCTCGCTCTCTATGAGAAAATCGTCGCCGGCGTCCGCTACGGCGGCAGCGGCTATTACAGCGTCGCCGCCGATGCGATGCGCGCGGGCGGCTACCCACTGCAGCCCTTCTTCACCGTACGTCTGCCGGGGCTGGCGGTCGTGCAGTCCGCGCTGCCGGAAAGGTGGACCTACGCGCTTCTCTTCCTGCTCGCCGGCGCGACTGCCTTCGTCTGGATGCAGCGGCTGAGCGAGGCATTGCCGCGGACCCTGCCGCGGATCGGCGCCGGTATCCTGCTGCTGGGGTCGATGCTCGCCTTCGTCCAGCCCGGACTGGCCGCCTTCCACGAAATCTGGGCGGCACTCTTCGTGGCGCTTTCAATAGCGCTGCGGCGGCCCGGCCGCTGGGTCGAGGCAGTCGCGCTGGGGCTGATCGCGATGCTCATTCGCGAGACTGCTGCGTTGTACGTGATCGTCATGGCGGGGCTCGCCTGGACTGACGGCGAGCGCCGCGAGACGGCCGGCTGGGGCGCTGCGCTGCTGATATTCGCGCTGGTGATGGCCGCCCATGCCTATGCCGTCGCAGGAGTCACCGGCCCGCTGGATGCGGCATCGCCCGGATGGCTGGGCCTGGAGGGCCTCGGCCTCTTCGTGAAAGCCGCGATTCTGTCGACAGCGCTACAGTTGCTGCCACTCTGGCTGGCCTCCTTGCTCGTGTGCCTGGCGCTGTTCGGCTGGCTCGCGTGGGACAACCCGCTCGGGCTGCGGATGGCAGTGACGCTCGGCGCCTATGCGATGCTGATCGCGCTCTTCGCGCGGCTCGACACCTTCTATTGGGGATTGATGGTGGCGCCCGTGCTGCTCGTCGGACTGGCCTTTGCGCCGGACGGGCTGCGCGATCTGTGGCGGCAGATGCTCGACAGACGCATTGTGAGGGTTCAGAGGATCACGCGATGAAGCGTGTTCTGCTGATCGTTGGCGGAGGCATCGCCGCGTACAAGGCCTGCGAGCTGATCCGCCTGCTCCGCAAGGCAGGAATCGCCGTGCGCTGCGTGCTGACCGACGGCGGCGCGCACTTCGTCACTCCGATGACGCTGGCGGCGCTGTCCGAAGAGCCTGTCCACACGAGCCTCTGGGATCTCAAGGACGAAGCGGAGATGGGCCATATCCAGCTCAGCCGGCAGGCCGATCTGGTCGTCGTGGCGCCCGCGACTGCCGATCTGCTCGCAAAGATGGCTGCGGGAATCGCCGACGATCTTGCGACCACGCTGCTTCTCGCGACCGACAAGCCCGTCCTCGCCGCGCCTGCGATGAACGTGCGGATGTGGCAGCACGCCGCCACGCAACGCAACGTGGCGCAGCTGCGCGCGGACGGCGTGACACTGCTCGACCCCGACGAGGGGCCGATGGCGTGCGGCGAATTCGGCCCCGGCCGATTCCCCGAGCCGCGTGCCATCGGTGCGGCGATCGAACAGGCTCTTGCCGACAAGGCGACCGGCAGGCTTTCCGGCCGGCACATCCTCGTCACTGCCGGCCCTACCCATGAGCCGATCGATCCGGTGCGCTACATCGCCAATCGCTCGTCCGGGCGCCAGGGCTTTGCAATCGCGGAGGCGCTGGCGGCGCTCGGCGCCCGAGTGACGCTCGTCGCCGGTCCCGTCACGCTTGCGACACCTCCCGGTGTCACGCGGTTGGATGTGGAGACCGCACAGGAAATGGCGAATGCCGTTGCCACTGCTCTTCCGGCCGACGCCGCCATCATGGTTGCCGCAGTCGCGGACTGGCGAGTCGATGCCGCCCCACAGAAGCTGAAGAAAACCGAAGCGGCGCCCGCGCTTTCCTTCAGCCATAATCCCGATATCCTCGCAATGCTCGCAAAGAGCCCCCACCGTCCCCGGCTGCTGGTGGGCTTCGCCGCCGAGACGGAGCGCGTCGTCGAGCACGCAACCGAGAAGCGCGCGCGCAAGGGAGCCGACTGGATCGTCGCCAACGATGTCTCTGGCGATGTGATGGGCGGAGACGCGAACACAGTGCATCTGGTCACCGCGGAGGGAATCGAGCATTGGGAGCGGATGGCGAAGCCCGAAGTCGCTCGAAAGCTGGCCGAGAGGATTGCCGATGCGCTGTAACCCGCTGCTGCTCTTGCCGCCGCTGCTACTCGCCGGCTGCGCGACCACGGCTGGCGCACCGCCTGCCGAGCCGCTCCTCTACGCGCAGACCTTCACCGCCGAGCGTCCGCGCGATGTGCGCACGCTCGTCATCGTGCTGAACGGGGACGGAATGCCCGCCGCCCGCGCAGACGAAGCCGCCTTCGCCCGAACGGCGGCTGCCGCCATTCCGGACAGCGCGGCAGTTGCGCTGCTGCGTCCCGGCTATGCCGACACCGCAGGCAATCGGTCGCCCGGAAGCAGGGGCTTCGACGCCGGCGACAATTACACCCTCGAACACATCACGGCAGTGGGCGATGCCGTGGCCGCACTGCAGGCGCGGTATCCAAGCGCACAGATCGTGTTGGTGGGCGAATCGGGCGGCGCCGTGATCGCGGCCAATCTGGCGGCGATGCGGCCCGAACTGCTCGACGGGATCGTGCTCGTCGGCTGCCCGTGCACCTTGCCCGAATGGCGCGACTATATGGAGCGACGAATGCCCGGCGAACCTTGGGAAACGCCGGTCAGCAGCCTCGATCCGCTCAAGACGGCCGGAGGGATCGCCTCGGACCTGCGCGCGGCGGTGATCGTCGGCGCCGAGGATGAAGTCACTCCGGTGCGCTTCTCGCGCGCCTATGCCGAGGCGCTGACGCTGCGCGGCGTCGCCACCGATTATCGCATCCTGCCGGGCAAGGGACACAAGATCCTCAACGACCCAGAAGTGCTCGCCGCCACAGGTCGCCTGGCGGCATCGCTGCCGGTGGGCTCATGACCGACGCCTCGCTGCGCATTTCCGTCCTGCGCCTCTCCAACGGCGTCGGGCTGCCGCTCCCGCTATATGCGACGCAGGGCGCCGCGGGAATGGACGTGGTCGCCGCCGAGGATGTCGTAATTGCGCCAGGCAGGCGCCATGCAGTCGCCACCGGCTTTGCCATGGCAATTCCGGATGGCTTCGAGGTGCAGGTCCGCCCCCGCTCCGGTTTGGCGCTAAAGCATGGAATTACTTGCCTGAATTCACCCGGCACTATCGACTCCGACTATCGCGGTGAGATAAAGGTGATCCTGGCCAATCTCGGCGATGCGCCCTTTACGGTCGCGCGCGGAGATCGGATTGCGCAACTCGTGCCCGCCCCGGTTCACCGGGCGGCACTCGAAGAAGTGGAGGCGCTCGACGGGACCGCACGTGGGGACGGCGGTTTCGGATCGACCGGACGATGATGGCCTGGGGGGTAGCCTTGGCGCTGGCGACAGCGGCGCAGAATGGACCGATCGATTGGTCGGCACTGCCCCCGCTCCCCTATCGTGCGCCGCCACAACTCACTGAGTCGATGCACGGCTTCGCGGCACGCGAGGCACGCACCGGCCGCTGCTCGATGCCGCGCCCCGGCCAGAAGGAGCAGTCCGTCCGAGTGGACCTGGCGGTCCTCATCGACGCAGCGGGAACGGTTCGTGCGGTCGTGCCGCGCGCGATCAACTGCCCCACCGTCGAGCAATATGCCGCCGGTCTCGTCTCGAGCTTCGCGCGGAGCAATCTGCTCCCGCGCGGAGCCACCGATGAGCGATGGTATCGAACGGCCGTGACCTTTTCCTGGCAACAATGACGCTCAGTGATGCCGAACTGGATCGTTACACGCGCCACATCATCCTGAAGGAAATCGGGGGCGCCGGGCAGCTGCGGCTGAAGCAGGCGCGAGTCGCCGTCGTCGGCGCCGGCGGGATCGGATCGCCCGCGATCCAATATCTCGCTGCCGCGGGCGTCGGCTGCCTCTCGATATTCGACGACGACAGCATCGATCTTTCGAACCTCCAGCGCCAGACGCTCTTCGGCACCGGCGACGTCGGCGAATCGAAGGCGCTGATCGCACAGCGCGCCATCCGAGCACTCAATCCGGAGGTGCGAGTCGTTGCGCAACGCCGTCGCATCGACGCGGCAGGCGCGGAAGCATTGTTGAGCGGCCATGATGCCATTCTCGACGGGACTGACAATTTCGCCACGCGGCTCGCCGTCGCGGATGCCGCGCTGGCGCTGCGCATTCCGCTGATCTCCGCTGCGGTCGGCGAATTCGAGGGGCAGCTTGGCGTCTTCCGCGGATGGGAGGCAGACAGGCCCTGTTACCGTTGCTTCGTCGGAAGCGATCCCGAGCGGCCCGAGACCAGCTGTTCGGAACAGGGCGTGCTGGGTGCGCTGACCGGACTGCTCGGCAGCCTCGCCGCGCTCGAAACGATCCGAGCCTTGGTGCCGTTCGGCGAAGACACCGCCGGCAAGCTGCTGCTGGTCGATGCGCTCGCGCTGCGCTTCCGCACGCTTGCGCTTCCGAAGGATCCGGGCTGCCCGACATGCGCGGGCTGACGTTGCTGATCACGACCGGCGATCGCGAGCGCTTCCGCGCCGCGCTCACGCTAGCCTGTTCGCAGGCGGCGCTGGGCGGCCGCACGCGGCTATATTGCCACGAAGGCGCGGTCGCCGTTCTGCTTCCCGGCGATGATCCCGAGGATGCGACGCTGCGAGCCACCGGACTCCCGACCCGCGCGGCGCTGCTCGAAATGGCCGCTGCCGAAGGTGTCGCGCTGATTGCGTGCCAAACTGGACTTGCACTTGCCGGTATTGCACAGAGCGCACTGCCGGAGGGGACCGAAACCGGGGGCATGATCAGCCTCATCGCCGATTTGGGCGATGACCGGCTCGTAACCTTTTAAACGCTAGAGCGCGCGGCATGCGGCCGATCCGGGTGCCGCACGACGGGGGAGCCTCATGAACGTCAGCGGTTTGCGTATCCTAGTGACCGGCGCAGCCGGCTTCATCGGTTTTCACACGTGCAGCCGTCTGCTCCAGCAAGGCGCCACCATTCTGGGGCTCGACAATTTCTCGCCTTACTACGACGTCGCGCTGAAGGAAGGCCGCACCGACATCCTGCGCAACCATCCGGGCTATTCGCTGGTCCGCGCCTCGATCGAGGATATGGATGCGTTCGCCGCCGCATGGGCCGAGTTCAGGCCGGACGTCGTGATCCATCTCGCCGCTCAGGCGGGCGTACGCTACAGCATCGAGCATCCGGAAACCTATGTCGGCACCAATCTGGTAGGCACCTTCCATGTGCTCGAACTCGCGCGCCGGCATGGGCTGCGCCACTTGCTCGCAGCGTCGACCAGCTCGGTCTACGGCGGCAACACCGAAATGCCGTTCCGTGAAACGCAGCAGACCCAAACGCCGCTGACGCTCTATGCCGCCACCAAGGGCGCGACCGAACTCATGGCGCACAGCTATGCCCATTTATTCGGCATTCCCACCACCTTCTTCCGGTTCTTCACGGTGTACGGCCCTTGGGGACGTCCGGACATGGCGTTGTTCAAATTCACCAAGGCGATCCTCGAAGGCACGCCGATAGACGTCTACAACGATGGCGCGATGGTGCGCGACTTCACCTATGTCGAGGATCTCGCCGAGGCGGTGGTGCGCCTGATCGACGCAGTGCCGGGCGGAGAACCCCTGCCGGGAGACAGCCTCTCGCCGGTCGCGCCGTTCCGCACCGTCAATATCGGTCAGGGCAAGCCGGTCCAGCTGATGGACTATATCGCCGAACTCGAACGCGCCCTCGGTCGCCCCGCCGAAAAGAACATGCTGCCGATGCAGCAGGGCGATGTTCCCGCGACCGAGGCATCTTCCGACCTGCTTCGACAGCTCACCGGGTACGTGCCCGGCACGCCTGTTTCAGAAGGCGTCCCGGCATTCGTGCGTTGGTATCGCGACCATTATCAATCTTGAAACCCCCGCTGCGCAATGAAGGCGGCAGTCGGCACTGTCGCGGCGGGGTTAGAATATGAGCATTGAACGGCCGGCCCATGGGCTGATGCTGCAATCGAAGGTGGAATCGGGCGCCGCATGCATCGCCGTGATCGGCATGGGCTATGTCGGGCTGCCGCTTGCTGTCGCTTTCGCCGAATCGGGGTCGCGCGTGCTCGCCGTCGATCTCGACGTCGCCAAGGTCGATGCGCTGAACGCAGGGCGCAGCTACATCCGCCACATCGACGGCGCGCGGATCGCGCCGCTCGTCGACCAGGGGCTGATCGACGCGACGGCCGATATGGCGCGGTTCGACGAAGCCGATGTGCTGCTGATCTGTGTGCCGACGCCGATCACTCGACATCTCGAACCCGATCTCGGCTATGTCGTGGCTACGACGGAGATGATCGCGAAGACGCTGCGCCGCGGCCAGTGCGTCATTCTCGAATCCACCACCTATCCGGGTACCACCCGCGAAGTGATGCAGCCGATCCTGGAGGCGGGAGGACTCGCGGCCGGCCGTGACTTCTTCCTCGCTTATTCGCCCGAGCGCGAGGATCCGGGAAATCCCGACTTTTCGACCACCCGGATTCCCAAGGTGGTCGGCGCCGACGATCCGACTTCGCTCGATATCGCGCTCGCGCTTTATCGCCGCATCGTTCCGCAAGCGATCGCCGTCAGTTCGGCGGCCACCGCAGAGGCCGTGAAGATCACCGAGAACGTCTTCCGCTCGGTCAACATTGCGTTGGTCAATGAGCTCAAGCTGGTGTTCGGCGCGATGGGCATCGACGTGTGGGAAGTGATCGACGCGGCGAAGACCAAGCCGTTCGGCTTCATGCCCTTCTATCCCGGTCCTGGCCTCGGCGGGCACTGCATTCCGATCGACCCATTCTATCTCACGTGGAAAGCTCGCGAATATAATCAGCATACGCGATTCATCGAACTGGCCGGCCAGATCAATTCCTCGATGCCCGAGCGAGTCGTGCAGGCACTGGCCGAGGCGCTCGACGCGCATAGCGGCAAGGGTCTGCGCGGTGCGCGGGTGCTGGTCCTGGGCGTCGCCTACAAGAAGAACGTCGACGACATCCGCGAGAGCCCGGCCCTGCGGCTGATGGAGCTGCTCGAGGCGCGTGGCGCGAGCGCGGATTTTCACGACCCGCATGTCGATCGCATCGACAACACCCGAGAGCACCCGACGCTGAACTTCCGCGCCGGCATCCCGTGGGACCTCGAAGCGATCGCCGGCTACGACGTTGTCCTGATCGCGACCGACCACGATGCGGTGGACTATTGCGCCCTGGTGGAGGCCTCCCCGCTCGTGATCGATACGCGCAATGCCTGCGCCCGCGCCGGCGCCCCGCTGGATCGCGTCGTCCGCGCCTGATCAGCCGCGGGAGGCGTCGAGAAAGCCACGGACCGTCGGGGCGAGGTCTTCACGCTCCAGCGCGACGGCGATGGTCGCCTTGACGAAGCCGGACTTGTCGCCGCAGTCGTAACGGGTGCCATCGAAGGTGACGCCGTGGAACGGCTGGTCGCCGATCATCCGCGCCATCGCGTCGGTCAGCTGGATCTCGCCCCCTGCCCCGGTGTCCTGCGTCTCGAGCACGCGCATCACTTCGGGTTGAAGGACATAGCGGCCGATCACGGCCAGGTTCGAGGGTGGGTTCTCCTTGGGCTTCTCCACCAGCCCCTTCACTTCGGTAAGCGCTCCATCGCGCTCGCCCGGCGTGATGATCCCATATTTGCGCGTGGCTTCGGTCTCCACTTCCATCGCGCAGATCAGATTGCCGCCGACGCGATTATAGGCCTCGACCATCTGCTTGAGGCAGCCCGGCTTGCCCACCATGAAATCATCGGCGAGCAGCACCGCAAAGGGCTCGTCGCCTACCAGGTCACGCGCGCACCACACGGCATGACCCAGCCCCAACGGCTCCTGCTGACGCACATAGGCAACGGCGCCGGGCTTGAGCCGCGTATGGCTCAGCACCTCGAGCGATTTTCCGCGCTCCTGCATCGTCGTCTCGAGCTCATAGGCAATATCGAAATGGTCCTCGATGGCGGACTTTCCCCGGCCGGTGACGAAGATCATCTGTTCGATGCCGGCCTCGATCGCCTCATCAACGGCATATTGAATCAGCGGCCGATCGACGACCGGAAGCATTTCCTTCGGCATCGCCTTGGTCGCCGGCAGGAAGCGAGTGCCGAGCCCGCCAACGGGAAATACGGCCTTACGTAGCGGCTTGAAGCCCATATCCAATCCTCCTCCAGAGGCCTCTATCGGGCCAAGCGCCGATGCGCAAAGCCATCCTCGGTCAGCAGTCACGCTTTAGCCGCCCATTAATCGGACACGTGTACCGGCAGCACCATGGAGCAGCGCACACCCCAAAGGATTCTGGTCGTCTGCGGCACACGCCCGGAGATGATAAAGCTGTTTCCCGTGGTGGCTGCGCTGCGGACGCGTCGCTCGCTGGAAGTGCGGCTGTGTGTGACCGCCCAGCACCGTGGGCTCCTCGACCAGGTGCTCGATATCGCCGGACTGCTGCCCGATATCGACCTTGATCTGATGCATCCGGGTCAGTCGCTGGAAGAACTCACCGCCCGGCTTTTGCTCGGAATCGGTGAGGTTCTCGCGGCGGAGCGCCCCGATCGCGTCGTCGTGCAGGGCGACACCGCCACCGCCATGGTCGGTGCGCTTGCGGCCTATTACCACAAGGTGCCGGTATCGCACGTCGAGGCGGGGCTCCGCTCGGGCGACATCCACCATCCCTGGCCGGAAGAAGTGAACCGGCGCATGATCGCGCCGATCGCGGATCAGCATTTCGCTCCCACCGAAACGGCCGCAGAGGCGCTCCGCCGCGAGAATGTCGATCCGGCGACGATCCATGTCACCGGCAACACGGTGATCGACGCGCTGCATGCGACGCGCGCGCGCATCGGCGCCGATCCCTCGCTCGCCGCGGGGCTGGATGCGCTCGCCCAACGCTTTGCCGGGAAGCGCATCCTGTTGGTGACCACGCACCGCCGCGAAAATTTCGGCGGGGGAATGGCGGCGATCGCCCGGGCGATCGCGCGCCTTGCTGATCGGCCGGACGTGGCAGTCGTCTTCCCGGTCCATCCCAACCCCAATGTGGTTTCAGTCATGGATGCGCTGCTGGCGGATCGTCCGAACGTCGCCCGCATCGCCCCACTCGACTATCCCCACTTCATCCGTGCTCTGGATATGGCCGAACTCGTCCTCACCGACTCAGGCGGTGTGCAGGAGGAAGCGCCGGCGGTGGGCAAGCCGGTGCTCGTCATGCGGGAAACGACCGAGCGACCCGAAGGAGTGGCGGCCGGCACGGCGAGGCTGGTCGGCACCTCCGAAAATCGGATCGTTGCCGAGGCCAACCGGCTGCTCGACGATCCAGCCGCCTATGCCGCGATGGCGCGCGCACACAATCCGTTCGGCGACGGCAAGGCGGCGGAACGGATCGCCGACCTGGTCGCCGGGACGCACCGCTGAGGCGGTTCTCGGGCGTTTCCGAAATCTCAACTCCGATCCGCGAAAGTCCGGCCTTCACGCGCCGCCCGCATTGTTCCGGCGCCCCGACACGGAGTTCGCCACGCATGCTTTCGGACGCAGCGCTCAAGGTCACGGTTCTCGGCCTCGGCTACATCGGGCTTCCGACTGCCGCCGTCATTGCCCGATCCGGTGCCCAGGTGCTCGGCATCGACGTGAATGCAGAGGTGGTCGAGACCGTGAACTCGGGCAAGGTTCACATCGAGGAGATCGATCTCGACGGCCTGGTCTCCGGCGTCGTCGCGCGCGGCAATCTCCGTGCGTCGCTGCAGATCGAGCCGGCCGACGTGTTCGTGATCGCGGTGCCGACCCCCTTCGGCGAGAATCACGCACCCGATGTCGGCTATGTGCTGAAGGCCGCCACCAGCATCGCCACGGTGCTGAAGGCCGGCGACGTGGTCGTTCTCGAATCGACGTCTCCGGTCGGCACCACCGAGGAGGTGGCGGCGCTGCTCGCCAAGCTCCGCCCCGATCTGAAGGTGCCCGGCCACTGCACCGGGAGCGCCGATATCGCCGTCGCCTACTGCCCCGAACGCGTGCTTCCCGGACGCATCCTGGTCGAGCTTATCGACAACGACCGCGTGATCGGCGGCGTTACGCCCCGCTGCGCGCGCAAGGCGCTGCAATTCTATCGCCGCTTTGTCCGCGGCGCCTGCGTTACCACTACGGCGCGCGCCGCGGAAATGACCAAGCTTACCGAAAACGCCTTCCGCGACGTCAATATCGCCTTCGCCAACGAACTGTCGATCGTGGCCGATGCGATGGGCATCGATGTTTGGGAAGTGATCCGGCTGGCCAATCGCCACCCGCGCGTCAACATCCTGTCGCCGGGCCCGGGAGTCGGCGGGCATTGCATCGCTGTCGACCCGTGGTTCCTGGTTCACAGCGCACCCGAGGCGACTCCGCTCATCCGCACCGCGCGCGAAGTGAACGACGGAAAGGTCGAGCATGCGATCGCCCGCGCCGATGCGATGATCGCGCAAGCGCCCGGCGCCCCGGTCGCTTGCCTAGGCCTCGCGTTCAAGGCGAACATCGACGATTTCCGCGAAAGCCCGGCGCTGAAGGTCGCAGCCACCCTCGCCCGGCGGCACGGCGAGCGAATCCGGATTGTCGAGCCCTATGCCGCCGCCCTGCCCCCGGCGTTCGAGGGCACGGGCGCCCGGCTGACCGACATCGACACCGCACTGGAGAGCTGTCCGGTGCTGATCGTCCTGGTGGACCACGACGTATTCAAGTCGATCCCGCTCGAAGAGCGCACCGACAAGCGTGTCTATGACACGCGCGGCATCTGGCCCGATCAGCCCGAACCCGCTCCGGCGGCCGGAGCGCTGCGGCTCGCCGGCTGACCCTCAATCGCGAACGAGCAGCGATTGCCAGTCGCCGTCGAGCGGGCGGTCCCTGGCTTCGAGGATCGGCGGCCGCACCGGACGCGTCGAGATCGCGGCGACTCGCATCGCTTCCTGGCGCACGGTCGCCACCCGGTCGCGCCAGCTCGGGTGCGTACGGCTGCGCAGGATTCCGCCGGCGTGCCGCGGCCCGAAGTGGCTCCAGAAGCGGACCATGGTGTCCGCGCCATAGCCTGCATTCACGAGCAACGAGACCGCGAGCAAATCCGCCTCGACTTCGGTTTGGCGGAAATACTTCACATTCCCTCCGAAGCCGGAGAGCAGCCCCCAACTCACGCCGCGCGCTTCGAGCCGTACGCGGTGGCGCAGGATGTTATGCGACAATTCGTGCGCGACCGTCGCTGCGACGAACTCTTCGGGGAAATCTTCCAGATAGCGCGAGCTCAGCTGGACCATCGTTCCGTCGGCGGACGCGTTGAGATCGTCCGCCAGACGCAGCTCGAACCGCGAACGGCAGCGCGGCACCGGTAGGATCGTTGCGCGGATCGGGACCCCGTCCCGCAGCGCTTCGACTTCGACCGGCGCTTCCGGTGGAAGCTCGGCAAGCGCCAATTGAACTTGGACGAGCCGTTCGGTGCTGTTCGGACGTCCGCTCGTCCCGGCGATCACCACCGGCCCGATCCGGACCAGCGAGTCGTCCGCCTGAAGCCCGGCCGCCTCGGCTGGGCTTCCAGGGACCACGGCTTCGATCGCCAGATCGGTTGCAAAGCCGAAATGCGCTTCCGCCCGGCTGCGCATCGCACCATCATACAGGTCGAGGCTATGGAGCTGCAGCCCCGTCCCCGGCTCGAGCTGTTCGCAAAGCTCGGCATTGGCAGTGGCGATCCTGTAACCGATCCTGGCGAGCTGGAGATCGGCGGCACGGATCGCTTCGAAGGTTTCAGCAGTGCCGACTTCCTGTTGGGCAGCCGCTGCCACCGGCAGCATCGCAGCGCAAAGGGCAAGGAACATCGTCGCGAAGAAGTGGCAGCGGGGCCGCCGCCGCTTGAAGGGATTCGTCATGCCTCCAATATCTCCGCAGAACAGCGGCAGGGGAAGAGCCGAGGCAGTGCCGACCCGCGGCAGCTTGCCCGCCACGATGAACCCAGTCTATCCGCAAGGCAGAAGCATCCGGTAAAACCATGATAGCCAAGTTATTCTCGAAGCGCCGCGTCCGGCAGCCGGACGCGACGCTGCCGCAAGGCCAGCGCGTCTATGCCGTGGGCGACATCCACGGGCGCTGCGATCTGCTCGACATGCTGCTCGATCAAATCGCCCGCGACGATGCGGAACGCGGCGATGCTGAAACCATGCTCATCTTCCTGGGTGACCTGATCGACCGCGGCCCCGAATCTGCGCAGGTCGTCGAGCGTCTCCGGCAGCTCGCCGAGACGCGGCCAGCTCAAAGCACGCGCTTTCTGCTCGGGAACCACGAAGAAGTTTTTCTTGCCGCTCTCGCGGGGAGCGTGAAGGCGCTCAAATTCTTCAATCGGATCGGAGGCCGCGAGACGATCCTGAGCTACGGCGTTCCCGAGGCGCTGTACCGGAATGCGGACTATGAAGAGTTGCTCGAAGAGCTGCAGGCGAAAGTGCCCGCGGAGCACATTCGCTTCCTGCAGGGATTCGAGGATCTGATCCTGGCCGGTGACTATGTCTTCGTGCATGCCGGGATACGGCCCGGAACGCCTCTGACGCACCAGCGTGTTAGCGACCTTCGCTGGATTCGCGAGGAATTCATGGGCTTCACCGGAGCTCACGAGAAAATCGTGGTGCACGGCCACACGATCACGGACGAGGTCGACGTCCAAGCTTGGCGGATCGGCCTCGACACCGGCGCATTCGCGTCCGGCAAGCTCAGCGGCATGGGGTTCGAGGGCAACCAGCGGTGGCTGCTGCAGGCTGACAGCGTCACCGTTTCTTAACCGGAATCGGACAACAGGCTGCGCAGTCCAAACGGGCTCGTCTTCCGGGACTGCTCCCCTGGCAGGCGGATGAAAATGGAGCTATCGAGCAATTCGCTCGATAGCAGTGTTGCGAACAGGCAACGGCGGCCATCCGACCGTTGCGGGGGGCTTTTTCTCCGGTTGCGTTCACGAAGTCCCTATGTCATTGGGTGCGTGAAAGAGAACACCGGAGCTCTTAGAGGGAGATTACGAATGCGGTTGGCAAAGTTCCTCACGGCCGTAGCGGCAGCCTCGATGGCAACCGCTCCTGCGATCGCGGCGCCGGCGTCGGTGCTGTCGCTCGCGCAGTCGGACGTTCGCGCGTCGACCGATGGCGAAAATGAAAGCGATGTCGCGCCGGCAATCATCGTCGGCGTCCTCGCCGTCGCTGCGGTCATCGGCGGCGTTGTCGCGGTTGTCGACGGCGACGACGAACCCGACAGCCCGTAATCGACGCACACTCGATTGCAGAGTTCGGAAGCAGCGGTCGAAAGGCCGCTGCTTTTTTCGTGCGTGGTACAGTTCATACCCTGGTGGACTGGCGGATCGCGGCTCAGCTTCCCTCCGCGGGTCGTTTCCCAGCCATTGGGGTGGAGCAGAACCGCGGCGCTGCGCCACTACGGTACAGGCTAGCGCCCGACCCGATCTCCTGCTTCCGGACTCGCTTTCAGAATTGCGATACGCCTAGCCAGGCGAGCTCGCGTCCCCCATCTCAGACTGGCTCAAAGCAGCCAGGCGCGTAGGACCAGCGCGACCACGCCCAGCACTGCGATGCTCGCCGCCCAGATCGCCACCATCCAGGCCAGACGCTTCCACAGCGGAGCCGGGGCGGCCTCGTTGCTCAATGATAGCCCTCGGTGCCAACCTTGCCGCGGAACACCCAATAGGCCCAGCCCGTATAGGCGAGGATCACCGGGATCAGAACGCCTGCTCCCACCAGCATGAACCATTGGCTGGTCGCCGGCGCCGCCGCGTCCCAGATGGTGACGGCATTGGGCACCACGAACGGAAAGATGCTGATTCCCAGCCCCACGAAGCTCAGCAGGAACAGCCCGAGCGCGAGCAGGAACGGCATGACCTCCGCCCGCCTGCGCAGCGCGCGCCAGAACAGCACCGCGAAAATTCCTACCAGTAGCGGCACCTGCGCCGTCAGCAGCACTCCGGGGAAATCGAACCAGCGATCGACATAGCCCCGCCCCAGCGAAAGTGTCACCAGGCTCACCAGCGCGATCGCGGCGAGCGTGATCGCCCCGAACCGTCCCGCGAGACGATAGGCATGGTCCTGGCACCGCCCCTCGGTCTTCCAGATCAGCCAGCAGGCGCCGAGCAGGGCATAGCCCGCCACGAGGCTGACCCCGGTCAGCAGACTGAACGGAGTGAGCCAGTCGAGCCAGCCGCCCCCATAGGCGCGACCACTCACGGTGATGCCCTGCAGCAGTGCGCCCAGCGCGATGCCTTGGGCAAGCGTGGCGACGACCGAGCCGGTCGTGAACGCTCGATCCCACCATTTGCGGTGAGCGGGATCGCGCCAGCGAAACTCGAATGCTACTCCGCGGAAAACCAGCGCCAGCAGCATTGCGATAATCAGCGGGTAAAGCGCCGGCATCAGGATCGCATAGGCCAGCGGGAAAGCGGCAAAGAGCCCCCCGCCGCCCAGAACCAGCCAAGTCTCGTTCCCGTCCCACACGGGTGCAATCGAATTCATCGCCTGGTCGCGCTCGATACCGGGATCGAACACCGGAAAAAGGATGCCGATACCGAGATCGAACCCATCCATCACGATATAGGCGAAGACGGCGAAGGCGATCAGGAACGCCCAGACGGTGGCCAGGTCGCTGTCCACACTCATTGCTCGCGCTCCCCTTCCGGCTGTTGCGCCGGCCCGGGCGTGATGCCGGCAGTGCGGATCGGCGCGTCGTCCTCGAGTTTCGGCTCGTGCGGTTGCGCGCCCTTGGCCATCAACCGCAGGATATACCAGGTCCCAAAGCCGAACACTGCGAAATAGACGACCACGAATGCGACGAGCGACGTGCCGACCGCCGAGGCATCGAGCGGCGACACGCTGTCTGCGGTTCGCAGATGGCCGTATACGGTATAGGGCTGACGGCCGACTTCGGTCGTGATCCAGCCGGCGATCACCGCGACGAACCCTGCCGGGCCCATCGCCAGCGCGAACCGATGCAGCAGCGTCCATTCGTAGAGCTTGCCCCTCACGCGCGCGGCCAGGCTGAACATGCCGAGTGCCAGCATCAACATTCCCAATCCCACCATGACACGGAACGACCAGAAGACGATCGGAACCGGCGGCTCTTCCGAATCCGGAACCGTGTCCAGCCCGGCAAGCGGCGCATCCGGATCATGTTTCAGGATCAGCGACGATAGCTTGGGGATCTCGATCGCGGCATCGACTCGCTTCTCCGCCTCGTTCGGGATGCCGAAGAGGATCAGCGGTGCGCCGTCCGGATGGCTGTCGTAATGGCCTTCCATGGCCATCACCTTCGCGGGCTGATGCTCCAGCGTGTTGAGGCCGTGGAGATCGCCGACCACGATCTGCAGCGGCGCCACGATCGCCGCCATCCACATCGCCATCGAGAACATGATCCGGGCGTGCGGCTCGGTGCGGTCGCGCAACAGGTGCCACGCGCCGACGGCGCCGATCGCGAGCGACGTAGTAAGATAGGCGGCAGTGACGGTGTGGACCAGACGGTAGGGAAAGCTGGGATTGAAGATGATCTCCAGCCAGCCCGCGGCGGGCACGAACTGGCCGACGTCGTTGATGGCGAAGCCGGTCGGCGTGTGCATCCAACTGTTGACCGACAGGATCCAGAATGCCGAGATGAAGGTGCCGAGCGCGACCATGCACGTCGCCGCGAAGTGCAGCCCCTTTCCGACGCGCTCCATGCCGAACAGCATGACGCCCAGGAATCCAGCCTCGAGGAAGAAGGCAGTGAGCACTTCATACGCCATCAGCGGCCCGATCACTGGCCCCGCTCTGTCCGAGAAGACCGACCAGTTGGTTCCGAACTGGTACGACATGACGATCCCGGAGACGACTCCCATTGCGAAGGCGATCGCGAAGATCTTCACCCAGAAGCGAAACAGGTCGAGATAAACCTCGCGCCCCGTGCGCAGCCACAAGGCCTCGAGCACCATGAGGTAGCTCGCCAGACCAATCGAAAAGGCTGGAAAGATGAAGTGAAAGCTGACGGTGAAGGCGAACTGGATGCGCGCCAGCACCAAGGCGTCGAAGGCTTCGAACATGTCCCTGCTCCCGCTGACGCTTCCTGCGCCTGCCGAAGTGTGAGTTCAACCCCCTCGCGGTCGCATGTTGTGCATCAGCAGTTGCACTTTGCGCCGATCGCCGGTTCCGAACGGCGGCCAGCTGACCACCGTGGCCACCAAGCCAGCACTCGTGCGCCTAGAATAGCGGCATGCCGTGTTTCTTCCAGAACGTCCGCAGGCTCGCGAGATGCCAGCGGCCCGCCCGCGAGAGCGGGCCCGAGGCAGAGTCGCGCTGGTGATCGTGGATCAGGCGCATTCCCGGAACCGCCAGGATCTTCCAGCCGTGCGCCTGCAAGCGGAGGCAAAGGTCGACGTCCTCCATGTACATGAAATAGTCCCTGTCCATTCCGCCGACCTGATCGAACGCCGCCTTGCGGACGATGAAGCCGGTGCCGATCACCCAATCCGGCGTGAAGGCTTTGCCGGCCTCCCACTCCCGCTTCATCAGATGCCGCTCGTTGCGCCCGCGTGCGACCCCGGTCTGACCCAGAAAGGATCGGCGGATCAGAATGTCGAGCGCGGTGTAGAAGCGGCGTCCCGAATATTGGCGCGTTCCGTCCGGGTAGAAGAGATCCATTCCGATGACGGCGAGTGCCGGGTCCGCTTCGAACAGCGCGGGCGCCCGAAGTACTGCACTGTCCTCGAAATAGGTGTCGGGGTTGAGGCACAGCATGTAGTCGGTCTTCACATGGCGTGCAGCCGCATTCAGCCCGGCGCCATAGCCGCCATTCTCCGCCGACTCGACGACGACACACTGAGGCAGCGCGTCCGCAAGCCGCGCATAGTCGCCCGACTGGTTATCGAGAACGATCACATGTTCGGGTCGGCAGACGCCGCGCTCCAGGATCGATCCGACACAACGGATCGTCATCTCCGCCGAACGATAATTGACGATGACCGCGGAGAGTTCTGAAGCCATGCCAGCTCCTGATCTTGGATTGGTTGCGCGGCGCGCCGGATCAATCGACGGTGACGCTGCCGATGATGACCGGAGCGCCCCCGAAGACGCTCGTGGAGTTCAAGCGCAACGTCTGAACCGGGCAATTTTCCGGAACCGTGACTTCGATGCGCGACAAGCGATCCTGCGTGCCGCGCGTATAGCGGCGAACCAGCGGAGTCTCGGAAGCGGCGCACAACAGCTGCCACTCTGCCGGAAGCGTTCCGCCCGATCCTTCCAGAACCTCGCTGCGGATCACATGCGTTCCCGGGGCGAGGCCTAGCGACTGCGAAAGCAATACGGAGCCTGGATTCGAACCGGGGGTCACGCGCAGAACCGTCCGATCCCCTCGCGTCTCGAACGCAACCGAGCGACCGGCACCGTTGTTCACATTCCACTCGAACCGGCTGACCGGGGCGCCTGGAGCACGGCTCGCGACGTGCTCGAAGCGAGGATCGAACGGCACGTCGGATCGGGCCGAAACATCGATATCCGACGAGCGCATCCAGAACGCGCGGGCGCGCTCGAAGTCGCCCGTTTGCAGGACGCGTTCGATATAGCGCAATCGTTCGGATGGCCTGGGCGGCGACGACGTCGCGGCCATCCGTTCGAACACATCCTCCATCCCGTCGAACACGGCGGGATCGAGCGAAGCCTGGACGTCGTTGAAGAAGGCTTCACGCCAGCTGGGTTCCTGGGCGAGGCGCTCCACGAATGCGATTCGTGATACTTCGTCGACCAGAGCAGCCATCAGCAGCGGACGAGTGACCTCGCCCTGCACCTGCCGGCGCGCGAGTGCATCGACGATCTCGAGTACGCCTTCTACGTCCTCGCGCTCGGCCGCATCGCGCAAGCCCCAGAGCAGCGTCGGCGTGTCGCGCCATCCCAGCCGGAGCGCCTGGCGCATGATCGGAGTAGCACTGCGGTCTTCCAGCATCTCGCGGGCGAGGCCGACGACGCGCACCGCCCGCACATTGAGTGGATCATGGGTCGCCGCGACAAGACCGATCCGGGCCGCTCCGGCAGGGTCTCCGAGGCGCAGCCTCAGCTCCGCCAACCGCGCGCCGGCATCGGGAAAACGGGCCGGGTCGACATCCCGTAGCATGGCGATCTCGCGCTCTTCCTCCGCGTAATTCGCCATGCCGTTGGCGACGACCGCCGGCAGGAGGAAGGCGCCGACGAGGCCTGCGATGCCGATCCGCACCACCGCCGCCGGAGACACTTTGGTCGATCCGAACTTCATCGGCACGCGCTACTCCGGCTTCTCGTCTTTGCTGTAGTTGTACAGATAGCCGTATTCGCTAGTATAACCGAGCGCTCGCGCATCGAACTTCGACAGCAGGACGCCAAGGACGCGCCCGCGCGCCTGGAGGATCCGCTGGAGGGCGTCCTTCGCCCGGCGGCCCGCAACCTTGTTTGCCTCCACCACGAAAATCGTGCTGTCGATCTTGGACGCCAGGGCGGGCGCATCCGCCAGCCCCAGAACCGGGGGGGCATCGACGATGACGATCTCGAATTCCGCCTTCAGCTTGGCGATGAGATCGTCGATCAACGGCCCGGAGATCAGCTCCGCAGGATTGACCGGTATCGGACCGGCGGGAATGAAGGACAGGTTCGGCACTTCCGACCTGACGACGACCTGGTCGATCGTGCTCTGGCTCGTAAGAAGGTTCACGAGACCCTTCTTGTTCGAAACGTTGAACTTCTTGTGCTGGGAAGGCCGGCGCATGTCTGCGTCGATCAGTACGACGCTGTGGCCGATCTGTGCGAAGCTCCGCGCGATCGCATAGGAGCTCGTCGACTTGCCCTCGGCGGGCCCCGCACTGGTGAAGAGGAGCGAACGCGGCGGCCCAGAAGGCGTGGCGAGCAGCAGCGTACTGCGCAGCGCCGCATAGGCTTCGGAGAGTTCGGACTTCTTGTCGCCGAGCTCCTCCTGCGGATCCTGGCCGCTCCGCAGGTTCGGCACGAGACCGGCGAGAGGCATGCCGAGCTTGCGCTCGACATCGTCGCCCGAGCGGATCGCGTCATCGAAATGCTCGCGCAGGGCGACGAAGCCGACACCGCAGAGCAACCCGAGCACGATCGATGCGGCAAGGTTCACCATCGGACGCGGCGAAACAGGCGCGATCGACGGCTGGGCACGATCTACGATCGACACATTGTTCGCCGCCAGGCCCGCCGCTGCGCTCACTTCCTTATACCGCTGCAGGAAGCTGTCGTACTGGGCGCGGTTCGTATCCACTTCGCGACGCAGGATGTTGTAGCGAACCGAGCGATCCTGCTCGCCCAGAGCGGTCGATTTCAGGCTGTCGAGTTCGTTCTGAAGCGCACCCTCCTGGCTCGCCGCTACCTGGTAACGCTGACGGATGCCGTCCCGGATGCTGCTCGCGAGCCGGTTGATCTGTTCGTTCAGTGCATCGATCTGTGCGCGCAGCTGCACCATTACCGGGAAATCGGCACGGTACCGTTCGGCGTTGTTCTCATACTCCGCCTGCAGTCGCGCCCGCTCCTGAACCAGCGTCTGGATCGCGGGGCTCGCCAGCACCTCAGGCAGGCTCATCAGCGGCGTCGACGAGGCCTGGCGCCAGCGCTGCTCGGCTGCGAGCCGCTCCGAAATCGCCTGCGAATAGGCCTGGTTGATCTGAACGAGACTGGACACGGTGAGCGAGCGCGAGCCTTGTGCGTCCTGTCCGCCGGCGCTCGTATCGAGGAGCCCGGTCGAACGGGCATAGTCGATCAACGCACGCTCGGATTCTTCCAGCTTCTGCCGTGTCTCGGCAAGCTGCTCCTCCAGGAACTGCCGCGCATATGCGGAAGTGTTGAACTTGCGCTGCAGATTACTGATGATGAAGTTGTCGGCAAAAGCATTTGCCACGCGCGCGGAAAGCTGGCGATCGGGGCTGAGGAACGTGACCTCGGCGACACTGGATTCGACGGGCAGATCGGTCCGCAGATTGTCCTGCAGCGCATCGATCACCTGTTCCTGCCGCGCCTGCCCCATGTCGTACGGCCCCTGCGGCCCTTCCGCCGGAACCATGTTCATCTGCTCGAGGAACGGCACCGGGTTCTGAAGAAATCCGAGATTCTCCGCCACCCGCTGCGCAAGCGACCGGCTCTCCAGCACGTCGATCTGGGTCTGGAGGAAACGATCATTGCCTTGCGCAGACCCTGCCTGCTCGATTTCGCTGTTTTCGCCGAGAATCTTCGCGGCTTGAAGATCGATCTGGATCGTCGCGGTCGAACTGAAGATCGGCGTCGCCAGGAAGGTCGCGGTCACGCCGAGCGCGACGGCAACCGCGACGATCGCCGCGACGAAAAAACGGTGGCGATAAACGGCCGCCCAGAGGGCACGCAAATCGATCCGCACGGTATCATCCCTCGGAAACGCATCATGGTCTTCCGTTTCGGGATGGCGAGCAGGACCGAGATTACCCATGTTGTTCATCAACTATGACTCTGGTGGACGGCATCAATGAGGAAACGTGGCGCTATTACAGCGCGAGCGGGACGAATACAGCGAACACCGGCGCCGTTGTCAGGAAGTCCTGCCACGCAGCCCGAATCGCGGAATTGCCGACGATGACATAGTCGCCGCCCTCGATGGCAGGATCGGGTGCCTGGCCCGCCCGGATGGCCGCGAGATCGAACAGGGCGCCATGGCGCTGTCCGTCGATGTTGCGAAAGATCGCCACCCGCTCGATCGCCGCGGTTCGGCTCGCGCCGCGGGCCATGGCGACCGTCTCGAGGAGTGTGGTCTCACCCTCCATCTCGTAGACGCCCGCCTGGTTGACGGCCCCGTCCACCGTCACGCGCTGCGAGCGCGACGACACGATGATGACCGACACGCGCGGATCGACCAGGTAATTGCCGAGCTTCTGCTGAAGCGCGTTGGCGAATTCGACCGACGTCAGCCCTGCAGCCTGTACGCGGCCGACGAGCGGCATCACGATGCCGCCACCGACCTCGACCGGAGCCTCTGTGACCGAAAGCTCCGGCTCCTGATAGACCGTGATCGTAAGCTTGTCCTGAACGCTGATCTCATACTCCGGCCGCGGCGAATTCGGCGCGCGGGCAGGAATGACCTCATAGGCGCTCTGGCCAGCCGGAAGATTGGCACGAGGCGCCGCGCAGCCCGTCACTAGGACAGCGCAAGCACTTGCCAACATTAAACTGCGCAACTTGTGACTCCCGGGGAACAAAATGTCTCTTGCAGACGGTTCAGGAGGATCGCTTACAACGACCTGTTGCGGCGCACCAGCGTTAACTGCCGGAGCGACTACCACGCGCGCCTCGTGCGAGGCGGTCGCTCTGGCCTGACAGAGACCACGACTGCAAGCGAGAGCGCGAACAGTGCAGCAAGCGACGAAGTGCGCAGGGGATAGTCGAGAACAGAGTGGGCGAGCAGAAAGAGCGGCGGCATTGCGCCCGCCAGCACGAACGGAAAGGCAGAACGCCCCCATGCTCCGCGCAGGCGGATGAATACGGCGGCAACGAACCAGGCCAGGAAAAGGCCGACCAGCACGATTCCGGCAAGGCCCGCCTCGAGCGCGATTTCGAGGTAATCCGAGTGCGCGTGATTGGTATAGGTCCGGTCCACCACGGCCAGCGCCTCCTGGCTCTGGAATACGGCGACGAACGTTCCCAGTCCGGAACCCACAGGGAAATAGACGCCAATCGCACGCAGTACGTCGGGCCAGAAGGAATAGCGTCCCTCCGCAGTAGCGTCGAACCGCGCGACGGAGTCCGCCACTACGGAGCTCTCCGCGACCAGCCAGGCCATTAGGCCGCACAGGACGATACCTGCAGCCACCAGGGCCAGCCCGGTACGCTTGGACAGGCCGCGCGGCGCCAGGATCCACGCCGCGACGACAAAAGCGACCGGCAGGAGAGCGATCCCGGCACGCGACATGCAGCCGAATACGGCGATCGAGATTACCGCAATCGCCCCGACCGCAAGGATTCGAGCCGGCAATTTCGTGCGGTCCACAAGGTCGTGACTCAGTGCGGCAATGATGGGCACTGCTGAAACCAGGAACAGCGCATTGTGATTCTTGTTCGCGAAGATGCCTTGCCCCTGCCCCGTGTGCGCCGTTTCGAAAAACGTGAGCGAAACGATGCCCTGCACCTGCATCATCGTCAGAAGCGCATCGAGGAGCGCCAATCCGGCATATCCGTACAAGAGATACACCAGCTGCTGCCGCTCGAGATGCAGGCCGGCGACGAACATCGCCACCGGTGGGATCAGGAACAGCGCCGCCGACCATGTCTGCGCCGGATCAAGGCTAAGCGGAAACGCACGGTCCTCGGCGCCCAGTGCTCCCATGATATCGGCGGCAAGGGCACGGCCCGGCAGCGCCTGCCACATTCCCGGCGGGAGCGGAACGAGCTGTACTGCTACCAGCAGAAGCATCAGCAGAACGATCAGCATCGCTGAAAGCGTCAGCCGATCGGTGCGCGCGTGCCACCCGCGCGCGACGAACCACATCAGCGCGACCACGCCGCCCGCTTCGACGATCATCTGCGCACGCGGGAAGCGGTCGCTACCACCTCCCAGCAGCAGCGCGAGGGCGAACAGCCCTGCTGCGACGGCGAAATCCCCCCGCCTCAGCTTCTCCTGCATGTTACCTTTCCCCAGACCGCGGTCGCCGCTAAGTGGCTCCTGTCGCACAGTTGCCGAAGGTTGGCAAACCGCCGCAGTGCGCCGTTCGGAAGCATCATACCGCGAGAATATCATGACCGAAACCAGCGCTACCGGCCAGCGGCGGAACGGCCACATGGGGCGGCTTTGGTTCATCGGCCCTTTTCCGCCGCCATTACACGGGCAATCGAATTTCAACGTCGCGATGGAGGCGTATCTCGCCGCGCGAGCATCGCTCGTGCGGCAGCCAACCGGCAGCGGGCTCGTCGGCAACTTGATCCACACGCTGCACATTGTGATCCGGATTCTCTTCTTTGCCCGCCGCGGAGACCGCGCCTATCTCTCCTTGCCGGGTCAGGCGGGCGCCTGGCTGTTCGCACCCATCGTGGCGGCACTGCGCCTGCGCCGCGTGCCGCATTTCATTCACCATCACTCCTTCCGCCCGCTCAATCGCTTTCCCTCCCGCCCACTGCAGCTGCTGGTCGCCCTGGGTGGAGCGTCGCAGGTCCACATCGTTCTTTCCCGACGCATGGCCACGCTGCTCAACGAGCGATATCTCGAAGGGCGCCGAACTGGCGGCGTCCGGACACTGTCGAATGCCTACCTCTTCGGGCCGCTACTGCAATGCGAGCGGCGCCCGGCCCGTGCACCTACTCTCGGTCACATGAGCGTGCTCACTCGGGAGAAAGGAGTTTTCTATCTCCTCGAGCTGTTTGAGCGACTGCGGAGGCACGCTCCGGAGTTTCGCCTCGTCCTAGCCGGCCCCACCGCCGATCCCGAGCTGATGGCCGCGCTCGAGGGGATGGCGGCGCGGCATCCGAGCCATTTCGAATATCGCGGCGCAGTTTCGGGCGAAGAGAAGGAGCGCTTCTATCGGGACATTGATATCTTTGCGTTGCCGACGACGCTTGTCGACGAAGCCGAGCCGCTCGTACTTCTTGAAGCGTACGGGCGTGGAATCGACGCGGTCGCGTCGCTGACGGGCTGTATCGCGGATCGGCTACGCACTCCGTCACACGCCCTTTCGCTTGATCCGGAAAGCGATTGCCAGGCACTGCTCCAGCTGGCGAACCGCGGAGATTGGGAGCAGGTCCGAACCGCGTGCGTCACCCACGCCCGAGCGATCCACGAAATGTCGCGGGAAGAAGCAGAGGAACTCTTTCCCGAGCTGCTGCACGAGATTGCATCCCCCCGTGCGGTGTGACAGAGCCACAGTGGCGCCGGATGCGCGAATCAGAGCAATTCCATGAACATCTTCGTCATTCTCTTTGCGCTATATATCTTGGCACCCAAAATCGATCTTATTGCGCTGTTCGGATCGGGGATCCGGCTGGAAGATTTCATCAGCCTGGTAGCGGCCGCTCTGTATTTCATTCAAAAGCGCCGTCATCCCATTCCGTTTCCGAAGTTTGTCAGACTCTATCTTCTCTTCGTTGGCGTGAGCTATCTTTCCGCAGCGTATAATTACGGCGATACCGGCTTTGCTGGCTTCCTGTTTGCCACGCGGCTGCTTCAGTACATGATATGGTTCTTTATCATGTACGAAGCATGTTTTTCCGTTAGCAGAATCAATCTGCGACGTATCATCATGGGTGTTTCGGTTGTCTTTCTGCTGTGGGGCGGCCTCGAGTATTTCGGATTGATCGGTCGCGTCGGCAAGTTCACAGGTGCCGCAGAACGACTCACGATCAATACGTCAGGTCCGTTCGAAACTTCGGTAATGCTTGCGATCCTCGCCTATGCGGTCCCGAGTCTGCTGCTGACACCGTTCATGGCTGTGCTCGTTTTCCTCACGCAGGCGCGCATCACCCTGCTGGGGGTGGTCGTGAGTCTGGCGGCCGCGCGTCCGGTGCGGGCGGCGCTGATCGGGATTGTCGGAGGAACCTTGTTCTTCACCGTCGCCCAGCCGGTTTTCTCGGCTTTTGAGGAGTCGCGGCTGGCGCGTTCGGATTCGCCGCTCGAAATGGCGGAGTCGCTCGAATCCGCATGGGATCGCGTGCCCGTGATCCATGATCCGGCGGTTTTCCGCCACCGCTTCCTCAGCGGCAACAGCGCCGACTTGTTCCAGTTCGTCGCCGCGTCTGGCGACGATCTGAGCTTCCGCTATCGAGCGGTCCGATGGCCGATGGTCATCAAGGCAACGCTCTTCAATTCGGTCACGCATGTAGCGATCGGCTGGGGCCCCTCCGCCTGGGGGCCTGCGATTGACAGCTACTACGTCAGAACCTTGGGCGAAACCGGCCTGATCGGCCTTGGCCTCCTGGGGCTGTGGCTGTTCGCCTGCTACCGGGAGACACGAATACACAGTACCGCCAACTTCGCGGTAGTGACGATGATCGTCGTAGGCTTCTTCATCGACATTTTCACGTCCTCGAAAGCCATGCCGCTCCTGTGGGCGTTCCTGGCGCTGGAGTTCGCGCGCCATCCGTTCAGCATGCCGTTCGCGCGCCGACCTGTGTTCGGGTCCCGGGCGATCCGAAGGAGACCGATGCTTCCCGCCCCGGTCACGAGCGGCATGAGGCGGGGCTAAGCGAAGGCAGCTCCGAGCGCCGGGCGATCACACCCGCGCGCGCAGCCTCTATTCCCGCTCCAGGCTCCGCACCACCTTAGCCGGCGCGCCGAATGCGAGGCTGCGCGAAGGAATGGATCGCGTGACAATCGAACCGGCACCGATCACCGATCCTTCGCCGATCTCGACACCATCAAGGATGTTGACGTTGTTGCCCAGCCAGCAGCGGTCGCCGATCGCCACGCCGCGCCGGGAAACCGCACCAGTCACGAAACTGCCGTCCGCACCCGGCTCGTGCGCTTCGGCCGTGATCGTGAGGCCGGCGCCGATCTGAACGTCGTCGCCGATCGTCACCGGCCCACCGAGGCCGATGACCGCATTTGGTCCGATATAGCAGCGGGCGCCGATCTGCAGGCGCGCCGCCCGCGCGTTCAGCCCGCTGCGGCCCTGGATCCACGCCCGCTCACGGATTGTCGATCGCGGGCCGATCACGATGCCGCCCTCTGCCGAACAGTCGACATAGCTGAACCCGCCGATCGCGACACCTCGCGCATTGCGCAACCGCCCGCTCTGAACGAACTGGATGTGCGGCCCCAGCAGAAGACCACGCGGCGCCCGCAGCCGGACGACGCTCCACAAGGCCCCCCTGACGAACGGTACGCCGCCCTTTGCCAGCAAGTAAGTCAGATCGCTCGCCTCGATCGCATAATCGCGACCGGTCACTTTCTGGATCACCTTTGCCAGAAGCATGTTCAGTACCCGTCCTTCCTGCGCCTGCCATCCGTGGCGCCGCGCTGCCCGCGCCTGGAGGCTGCGATCACATCGAGATATTGGGCATGGAGTCGATCGAAGAAGCGGTCAGCTCCATAACGCACGCGCGCGCGCTCGAGCCCCGCCGTTCCCATCGTATGAGCCAGATCGAGGTCCCCGCCGAGGCGCCACAATGCGCTGGCGAAGTCCCCAATTTCTCCCGGTTCGATCAGAAAACCGTCGATCGAATCGCGCACGGTCTCCGTCATCCCGCCGATGTTCGACGCCACTACGGGCACAGACCGCATATGCGCCTCCGCGGCCGTTAGCCCGAACGCTTCAGGCCACAGCGATGGCACCAGCACGACGAATGCCGCATCGATCTCGCGCAGCAGCGCGTCACCAGTCAAAGGGCCTCGAAAATACAGGTTGGGGAGCGCTGCTGCCTGGTGCTGCACCTCCTGCTGCATGCTCCCCGTTCCCGCGATGACGAAGCGGAGGCCGGGCAACCGCCGGGCCAGTGCGATCACCTCCCCGACGCCCTTGTACGGCTCCAGCCGGCCGAAGAAGAGAACATGCTCCTGAGCACCCCGGCCCCTCTCGCGCGGAGGCATGGCGATCGGATTGGACAGAGTGACCAGCCGCTCCGCATCCATTCCCATTTCGATCAGAAGGGCACGCTGGAAATCGCTGATCGTGAAGAAGCGCTCGACGTCGCGCTTGTGGCCCATGACATCCGAAAGCCACATCTCCGCCGCGTTCCACGCCGATTTCGCGAGCGAGCCGCCGGCACAGCGGTGACGGATCACATGCGAATAGCGCCGATCTCTGCATTGGAAACAGAGATGGCCCGCCCGGAACATCGTGGAAACGGGACAGACGGCACGATATTCATGCAAGGTCTGCACGATCGGAATCCCGCGCTTGCGGATCACAGGCAGGATGGCCGACGTCAGTCGTTTGAAATAGCTGTGCAGGTGCACCAGATCGACCTGCTCATCGTCCAACAGCCGTTCCATCGCCTTTGCGGCATTCCGGGAATAGAGCGTCCGGAGAAGGTCGCGCGCCGATCCGCCTTCCGTCCGAGGCGCGGTCGGAAAGTAGCGCGCGAATGGCGTATCGCGGTTCTGCGGGTCGTCCGCTGCGAACGGGATCACGTCGATGCCGCGCTCACGCAGGATCCGCTCCTGCTCGAACATCACCACGTCCATCCCGCCGGCGACGAAATAATTCTGGCTGACGTTCAGGATTCGCATGCCACCCGCACGATTGAACTGCTGCCTCCGAGGCGTTGTCGCCGCATCGCCTTAGTTGCCGGTACCCTGCATCAGCAATGCCACAATTGCCGGATCCCGCATTCTCTGTCCCGACGCTTCCCTTTTGCCGAGCCCGTGGCTACCACGCCGCGCATAGAATGGTTGGCCCGCGGCGACCGTTCGACTGCCGTGAAGCGCGTGATCGACCGATCCTACGCTTTCACTTGAAAGGACATGGAATCAGGATGACGAAGCGTGCGTTGGTCACCGGCATCACAGGCCAGGATGGGGCGTATCTGGCGCAGCTGCTGCTCGATAAGGGGTATGATGTGCATGGCGCCGTGCGCCGCTCCTCGCACGGCGGCGTCGCCGATCACCGCCTCAAGTGGCTCGGCATCCTTGACCGAGTGAAGCTGCACGACGCGGACCTTCTCGATCCCTCGTCCCTCCTGCGGACAATTGCCGCGGTCCAGCCTGACGAAGTCTATAATCTGGCAGCGCAATCGTTCGTCGCGACCTCCTGGCAACAGCCGATTCTCACCAGCCAGGTGACTGCCCTTGGTGTAACCAACGTTCTCGAGGCCGTTCGAACGATCAAGCCGGACGCCCGTTTCTATCAGGCATCTTCCTCCGAAATGTACGGACTCATCCAGCATCCGGAACAGTCGGAGACGACGCCCTTCTATCCGCGTTCGCCCTATGCCGTGGCCAAGCTCTACGGCCATTGGATCACCGTGAACTATCGCGAAAGCTTCGGGCTCCACGCATCGTCAGGCATTCTGTTCAACCACGAGAGCCCGCTGCGCGGCACCGAATTCGTGACGCGTAAGGTCACCGACGCGGTTGCGCGGATCAAACTGGGGCTCGCACGCGAGCTGCGGTTGGGGAACATCGATGCGAAGCGCGATTGGGGCCATGCGCGCGACTATGTCGAAGCGATGTGGCTGATGCTGCAACAGGACCAGGGCGACGATTACGTCATCGCAACCGGCCGGACGACGAGCGTGCGGGAGATGTGCGAAATCGCTTTCCGGCATGTGGAGCTTTCGATGGAGGACCATCTGGTCATCGATCCCGATCTCTTCCGTCCGGCCGAGGTCGACGTGCTGCTCGGCGACCCGTCCAAGGCGCGCGAGAAGCTCGGCTGGACGCCGAAAACCTCGCTCGAGGAGATGATTCGGGAGATGGTCGACGCCGATCTGGAGCGTCTACGCGACCGCGGCCACCGCGGCTGAAGCGGACGTGAGGACGGTCCTGCCATATGCCTCGGTTCTCTGCACGGGAGCCGAGGGATTCGTCGGGCAGCGACTTGTCCACATCCTGCGGCAGAGCCTGCCGGAGCAGGCGCGCTTGACCTTGGCCGCGCACCACCTGCCCGATGGCGCGGGTTCCGAGTGGCTGGCGCTCGACATCACCGACGCCTCGTCGGTTCGTGCGGCAATGGAAAGCGCACGGCCCGATCTGGTGGTCCATCTCGCCGCTCAGTCTTCGGTGGGGGCGACGGCGCGGGCGGGTCCGGCGGCGTGGGCAGTCAATCACCTCGGCAGCTTCAATATCGCTGCCGCGATCGGTGCCGTCGCTCCGCAGGCCTGTCTCTTCTTTCCCAGCAGCGCGGAGGTCTATGGCCGAACCTTCAATCGCGAGGTTGCCACCGAAGCGTCCGACCTGCGGCCGATGTCGATCTATGCACGCACGAAGGCGGCAGCGGAGGCGATGCTGGCCGATGTGTTGCCGGACACCGCACGACTGATCGTCACGCGCCCCTCGAATCACAGCGGCCCCGGCCAGGACAGTCGCTTCGTCCTCCCCGCCTTTGCCGAGCAGATTGCCCAGATCGAGGCGGGGCTTGCGCCGCCGGTCGTGCGGGTCGGCAATCTGGACGCCGAGCGTGACTTCCTGCACCTCGAAGACGTGCTGGAAGCCTATCTCGCGCTGCTCGCTGCCGAGAAACTGCCGGCGCGCGCCACGTTCAACATCGCATCGGGAACAGTGGTTCGCATCGGCGATCTGCTGGACCGGCTCGTTGCGCTCAGCCGGGTCCCGGTCTCCATCGAACGCGATCCGGCGCGGGCGCGCCCGAGCGATATCGCGCGTGCGGCGCTCAGCGCCGACGCGTTGCGATCGACGATCGGTTGGGCTCCGTCACGCGACATCGACACGATCGTGGCCGACGTGCTCGCGGATCAGAGAGCCCGCATCCCCGAAGCCTGAGTCACGGACCCTCGGCTTCAGGCGCCGACCAGCCGCTCGAACTCAGCTTCATACTGCTCGGCAGCGCGCTGCCACGAGAAGCGCTCCGCATTGCGCAGTCCCGCAGCGCGCAACGTTTTCCGCAGCAACGGATCGTCCGCGAGCCTGGCCAGGATCCCTGCCAGCTCGGTGACATTTTCCGGGTCGAACGCGATGCCGCCCCCGCCTCCGACTTCGCCCGTCGACGAACGATCCGAATAGACGGTGCAGCATTCCAAGCGCTGCGCCTCGATCAGCGGCAGGCCGAACCCTTCGTAGAGCGAGGGGACGCAAAGGCAGAGCGCGAAGCGGTATAGTGTTGCGAGTTCAGCATCGGAGATGCCCGTGCGACGCACCAGCCGATCCGCCAGCCCCGCCTCGGAAAGCCGTGTCGCGAAGATCCCGTGCGGGTCTGCGCCGACGTGCACCAACCGAAGCCATGGCCGCTCGGCCGCGATCTGGACGAAAGCATCCGCGAGCGCACCGAAATTCTTGTTCACGCCCGCGTTGGAAACCGCGAGAACATAGCTTTCGGGCTCAAGACCCGGCGGCGGCGCATCGCCGGGCGCAGCCGTGGTCGTCGAATCCGGATAGATGGTGCTCAGTCTTCCGTCGAGCCGGGGAAAGAACTTGCGCGCATCCTCCTCGGTCGCCTTCGAATCGCACACGATCGAGTCGCTGCGTGACAGCGTCAGTCCGAACACGATTTCTGAACGCAGTCGCTGCTTCGGCGTGAAGAGCTGCGGCAATGCCTTGAAATAAAGGTCGTGCAGAATCGTGAGCCGCTTGCGTCCGCCGGCAGCAGTCCCCAGCGGATCGACGTTCACCACGAGGTCGTACCGGCTCGCCGGAAAGCGAACCGGCGCGACAAGCGTGCTCTTGATCGTCTCGGTGAGATAGCCGCGCACCGGCGGGATGGTCGTCACACGCTCCAATCCCTCAATTCCGCGCTCTAGAAGCTGCTCGCGGCTGAACTGCCCCCGGAAGTCATAGGCGAAGCGATTGGAGCGAACGAGATGGCGAAGCAGCTCTAGACCCAGGCGCCCGACGCCGGACGGGCTGGTTGGCTGACTCGGCATGTTGAACAGCACGCGCGGCACCCGTCCTTGCCGTTCGGTTCGATCGGTCATGAATCGCGCTCGACGGGAGGAAGACACTCAGGCGCGATATGGAGCCAGTTCGACGCCCGCTTCCAGCCAATCCGCAGGTATCGGACAAGCAAACGGTGCGGAAGCATCGCCGCTTCCGAAATGCCGATTTCCGACAGGACGGCCTTTTCGTCGAACATGTCCCCGATCAGGAGCCGATAGTCGTGCGCCAGCAGGATCGCCTGTTGCCGGGAGAGCAGGCGCAGATGCTTGCGCCGCCTCCCGGAGACCTCGAGTCGATCGATGGTGCTGCTGCGCAGGTGATAGCTGTCCTGAACGATGCGTTTCGCGACAGCGGGATTCATGGTGGCGTTATCCGCGAAGCGGTATCGAGCGAGCGGGACGCCGATCTGGCGAATGCCGTGCGCGGCCCAGAACCGGAAATTGAAACGATAGTCCGCAATCGGCCCCGCCCCCTCTTCAAACCCGCCACATGCGATCGCCAGGTCGCGGCGCACGATCGCGCCGAGCAGGCCAGCGACCGGATTGCTCGCCATCATCTCCGCCGCGTCCAGATCGCGCTCGGCCGCGCGGTACCGTCCTGGAATCAGCAGTGCCGCCTCAAGCTCGTCCAGCAAGCGGCCGAGCGGATTCCTGCGCTCCGGAGCAGAGGGACGCTCGTAAAAAATCTCGCGGATGGACGCGATCATCCTGTCCTGCCCAAGATATGGACTCATCACCGAAAGCCAGTTCGGCAACAGGAGGTCGTCGTCGTTGAGGATCGTCACCCATTCCCCGCGCGCGAGCTCCAGACCACGATTCCAGTTGCCGAACATCCCGAAATTCTCGGCATTGCGATAGAGGTGCACCCGCGGGTCATCGATCGAACGGACCACCGCGTCGACTTGCGCCGCAATGGCGGGATCCTGCTCATTGTCCACGACGACCACCTCAAGCGGCAGATCGCTGTCCTGCCCGAGCGCAGACAGGATGGAGTCTCCCAGCAATTTGGGCCGGCGGTACGTCGGCACGACGATCGAAACGAACGGCGGACGTGGACGCCTGTCGCCGAGGACATGCGCGGTCGGCACGTCCCGAAAGCCGCCAAGCCGCATCCGTGGCAAAGCCTCACTCGCACTCATTCTTTCAGCCGTCCCCGCTTTGCCACCACCTGCGCATAGATCTCCGCATACGCACGCGCGATTTCCCCCCAGTCGCAACGGGCCGCCTCGCGCAAAGCCGCAGCCCTAAGCCGCTTCCGCTCCGCTGGCTGCGCGAGCAGTTCGCTCGCACGACGGATTGCTTCGTCCGGAGTAGGTGCGGCGACGGTGCAGGCACGAAGCCACTCTGGCGCCTCGGCGCCATGCGGCGTCAGCGCAATCGTCCCGTTCACCAGTGCCGCGAGCAGCGAGCTGCGCTTCGGCGAAGCGCCGTCGGGAAAGGGCAGATAGGCGAACTCGGCTATCGCTAGCCGCTGGGCCACCTGCTCCGCCTCCGCGTTCAGCACGACCTCGACCCCGAGCTCCCGCAGGCGAGCGATCTTCTCGCGCCCATACTCCTGCGCAGCATGCGGCACGCTTCCGATAAGCACAGGTTCGATGGCACTTCCGGCTGCCTTCATCTGCTCGGCCGCCGCGACAAACTCCTCCACTCCTCGGTTTGGGCAGATCTGACCGAAATAGGCGAGCTGAAGCTGGCGCGGCAACGGCGCACGTGCGGCGGGGATGTTCGAGCCGATTGCGATCACGTGCGACCTGCGACGCACCCAGAAGTACGAGGACGCGAATGCATCGCGCTCCTGCTCGCCGGAAAACACTAGTGCGTCACTCAGCAGGAACGGCCAGAAGCTGACGCCCCGCGGCAGAATGCCGAGCCGCCGCGTCGGACGGAGGAGCGCACGATATTCGTGCAGCGTCGTCACGCGGGGAAGGCTTCGCAGCCGCATCGTCAGCCACGCCGGAACCCGGCTGTTCCGATATCCCAGCGTCGGATACTGCACATGCACCACGTCCGGCGACGTGCGTTCGATCGCGCGGGCGATGCCTTCCCGTGCACTCCATGACCAATCGGTCTCGACGATGCGCGCGACTTCCAGCCCACGCTGCTCGAGCCGAGCACTCAGCGTCTCCGAATAGTCGCCGACGCCGCAGCGTTCCGGCGGCCATGATCCGGAAACCATTGCGATTCTCATCCGCCGCCGCCGGTCATTCAGCCCGGACCTCTTTCCAGGCAGCAAGCGGCCAGCGCCAATTGTTGTAAGCGAGCTGGACCAGTCCCTGGCACGCGATCATGATGGCGATTCCTCCGCCGAGCCAGCCGGCAAGCGTGGTCAGGATGCCGACGCAAAGCCCGGAAATCAGCGCCGCCGGGACGAACGGAACTTCGTTGCGGGTCGTGATAAAGGAAGCGGCAGTGGAGTGAAACCCCTCCAGCATCAGCACCAGCGACAACAGCAGCAGCGTTCCGGTCGGCAGCAGTGCTGTGCGACTGCCGATCAAAATCAGCAGCCACGGCACGACCACGGCCGCTGCGACCGCGCCCAGAAGAAAAAGCAGGACGAACAGCCCCAGGTTGCGCGCCAGCAGCTGCCGCAGGCCAGCTCGATCGTGCCGAACGCGAAGCGCCACGATCTGCGGCGTGGTGATCAGCATCGGCAATTGAGCCACCGCACCGACCGCCATCAGCATCTGCAGGGAAAGAGCATAGGGGGCGGCTGCCGCGACGCCGATGAAGCTCGATATGGCGAAAAGCGTGTACCGATTGATCAGGAATGCCCCGATCGCCACGACTCCCATGCGGCTGGCGTTCGGCCAGATCGCCGCCAGCGTCGCTGCCCGTTCCCCGGCTGTCACCTTGATCCGACGTAGCGGCGCGGCAGCCGGCGCAATGAGGAATTGCGCGACAGCGCGTGACGCGATCTGTCCGGCGACCGCCGCCACGGCCAGCGCCACCAGACCACCCCCGGCCAGCAGCACAACGATTCCGACGATCGCATAGAGACCCCGATTGGCGATCAGGAACAGATAGTTCTGCTGGATCCGGCCGGTTCCCATCAACAGCGGCGTGATCCACTGAAACAGCAGGATCAGTGCGATGTTGATCGAGAAGATCACCCAGGCGAGCTGCACCATCGACTCAGCGACTCCGCCGTCCCGGGCGAGCATCGTCATGTATGGCAAACCGGCCGCCAGCAGCACGAACAGGATCACCGCTGCGATCCATCGATACAGCCGCTTCGCGGCGCCAAGCGCGGCCGCCAGGAGCTGCGCGTTCGGCGGGCGCGGCTCCAAGCCCGCGCTGCTGCCGAGCCCCTGTCGTTCCAGCCGTTCCGCCCCGGCCTGCCCAAGTGCGAATGCCCGGACGAGCGTTGGCTGAAACCCGAAGTCGCTGATGATCGCAAGACCTTGAGCGGCAACAAAGACGAACCACAACCCCACCTCGGCGGTGGAGAGCCGCGTTACCATGAATGGGATCAGCGCCAGCGCGGAGCCGAACTGCAGGAACTGGGCCACCAGCCCGAACGCCATGGCGCGCTGCCGGAGCAGACTCCGGGGCAGAATTCCCATCGTCAGCCGCGCAGCGTGGGCAGCGTGTCGGCCAGCTTCCGGCGGGGCGCCCAGCCTGGTAAGATCTGCTCGGCCGCGGGAGTCACCGGTTGCATCACTTCACGCGCGCGATACGGTCGCTCGCCGAACACAACGTCGATGCGACAGCCCAAAGCCTGTTCGACCAACCCGACGAGCTCTCGCACCCGATAACGCTCTCCGGACACGAAATAGCTTTCGTCGAGCGGGCCTTCGGCCGCGAGCAGCCTGTTTCCCGCGACCACGAACGCGTCCACCACGTCATCGACATGGCTGATGTCGATGGTCTGCTCGCCGGGAGACATACCAAGCCGGTCACCCGACACCGCCGCGTCCACCAGTAGCTGGACGAGCTTGCGGCGAGTGTCGCCTGCACCGAAAGTGTCGAACAGCTTGAGTGTGAGAAGCGAAAGCCCGCGCGCGTCGACATAATATCGCAGAAGGGCATCGGCCGCCTGTTTCGTGGCCGCGTAGAGGTTGACCGGAAGATACTCCGCATCACGATAATGCTGCCAGGCAGTGCCTGCCGCGACCAGCCGTGCGGCACCCGCGCTGCAACTGACGGTCATCGCTTCGGCGAGCTGGGCAGCCAGAAGGACGTTGGATGCGACGAGCGACGCCACCTGTTCCGGGCTGTGGTCGGCGAGATAGAGCGACGCGAGGTGAAACACCACATCCGGATTAGCCTCCGCCACGATCGGAATAAGAGATTCCGTGTCGCCTTCGAACTGCAGGATTCGCGCATCCGAAAGATCACCCGGAATGACGGTCGAGGGTCGTACGAGCAGATCGACGGACCAGCCGTCCGCCAGCAGCCTGCGGGCCAGCTTGCCACCTATGAAGCCCCCGGCTCCCGTAACCAGCGCGCTCGGCATCATCCGCGCACCCGGAACGGCGACCGATAGTCGCACATCGCGGGGTGCGCATTGTCGCGCGGCGAAAGCACCGGATCCTCGACTGGCCAGTCGAAGCCGAAGCTGTTCCACGCGATCCCGCGGTCCTGCTCGGGAGCATGAACGCTCGTAACCTTGTAGTACATCACGCTTTCGTCGGTCAGCGAAAGGAAGCCATGGGCAAACCCTTCCGGGATATAGACGCCGATGCCGTTGCCCGGTTCGAGTTCGACGCTCATCGCTTGCCCGAAGCTGGGCGAGTCGGTTCGGATATCGAGCACCACGTCCAGCACGCGGCCGGCGACGCAGAACACAAGTTTGGCGTGTTCCGCGGGCGGCTCCTGGAAATGCATTCCGCGCACGACATTGCGCGCCGAGGTGGTGAAATACTCCTCGCGCCAGTCGGTACGCAGCCCCAGCCGCTCGAACTCGGGAGCGTGAAAGCTCTTCACGAACCCGCCTCGCGCGTCCGCGAATGCGGGCGCTCGCAGCAGCCTGACGCCCTCAAGTACCGTGCCCAGCGTCTCCACGTGACTCCGACCTATTAGAAATTCAGCCCGAAGAACTCTTCGAGCTTCTCGCCGACGAAATCGAAATGGCTGTCGTTCAGCCCCGGATAGATGCCCAGCCAGAAGGTCTGGTTCATGATCCTATCGGTGTTCTCGAGCCCGCCGACCACGCGATAGTTCACGCCGTGATACGCCGGCTGGCGCAGCAGGTTGCCCGCGAATAACAGGCGCGTCCCGATCTTGTGCCCATCCAGGAACTTGATCAGATCGACGCGTGAGACGCCCGCGCTCTCCTTGAGGGTGATGGGAAAGCCGAACCAGGAGGGATTCGAGCGCGGAGTCGCTTTCGGAAGCTCGAAAACGTCTTCAAGCGAGGTCAGCCGCGCCGAAAGCGTATCGAAGTTGCGCCGGCGGGCGGCGATGAAATCGTCCACACGCTCCAGCTGCGCGACGCCGCAGGCCGCCTGCATATCGGTGATCTTCAGATTATAGCCGACGTGCGAATAGACATATTTGTGGTCATATCCATACGGCAGCGATCCGAACTGCTGGCTGAACCGCGCACCGCACGTATCTTCGCACCCGGGCGCGCAATAGCAGTCGCGACCCCAGTCGCGGAAGCTCTCGAGCAGCTTCTTGAGTAGCGGATCGCGCGTGAACACCGCGCCGCCCTCTCCCATCGTGATGTGGTGTGCGGGGTAGAAACTCAGCGTGCCGATGTCGCCGAAAGTGCCCACCAGCCGGTCGTCGTACGTCGCGCCGAGCGCATCGCAGCAATCTTCGATCAGCCATAGCCCGTGTTCGTCGCAGATGCGGCGGACTTCACCCAGGTTGAACGGATTGCCGAGCGTGTGCGCGATCACGATGGCGCGCGTCTTGTCCGAAAGCGCCGCCTCGATCCGCGAAGCGTCGATGTTGTACGTCGGAATGTCGACGTCGACGAATACCGGGACGAGCCCATATTGCACGGAAGGGTTGACCGTGGTGGGGAAACCTGCCGCGACGGTGATGACTTCGTCGCCCGGCTTCAACGCACGCGAACCCAGTTGAGGCGACGTCAGCGCAGCGAGCGCCAGCAGGTTCGCCGACGATCCCGACGTCGTCGTCAGAACGTGCGGAAGCCCCAGAAATTCGGACAAACCCGCTTCGAACCGCTCGTTGAACCGTCCCGTCGTCAGCCAGCCGTCCAGGGAAGCCTCGACCATCAGTTCGAGCTCGCGGCCTCCAATCACCTTGCCCGACGGCGGAATCGTCGTCTCGCCCGGCACGAACGGGCGCGGCGCAAGGGCAACATCGGCATATTGAGCGACGAGCGCAGCGATCTGCTGGCGAAGCTCTTGGGAGGTCGCGGTCATGTTCAACCCTGAATGCTGTAGGAAATCTGTGCCGAAGCACGTTCGGCGGCTGCGGTATAGTCTCGAATCTCGGCAAGACAATGCGCGCGCATCTCTTCTCCCGCTTGCCAGGCGCGGTGCCAGGTGACGATCCGATCCAGCGTCTCCTCCAGGCTCCAGCTCGGTCGCCAGCGGAGCCCTTCGGCCGCCTTTGAAATGTCCAGCTTCAGATAGCGCGCTTCATGTGGATGATAGTCGGAGTCGCGCTCCCATCGCGCGCCCTCGCCCCACAGGGAGATCATCCGCTCGACGATCCATTGCACCGGCCGGGCGTCTTCGTCCCTTGGGCCGAAATTCCAGCCTTCCGCCACCTCCTGCCCGCGCTCCCAGAGCGCCTGGCACAGCGTTAGATAGCCGGAGAGCGGCTCCAGCACGTGCTGCCACGGCCGCGTCGACAGCGGATTTCGGATGCGGATCGGCGCGCCCGTGTCGAATGCGCGCAGGATGTCCGGGATCAAGCGATCGCCGGCCCAATCGCCGCCGCCGACGACGTTGCCGGCGCGACCCGAAGCGAACGCGATGCCCCGATCGGCGAGGAACGATGCGCGATAGGCCGACCCGACCAGCTCCGCGCAGCCCTTCGAATTGCTGTAGGGATCGCGGCCGCCCATCGGCTCGGTCTCGCGATAGCCCCATGGCCATTCGCGATTCTCGTAGCATTTGTCGGTCGTCACGGAGAGTATGGCGCGGACCGAAGGCGTGCGCCGCACCGCTTCCAGCACATGCACCGTGCCCATCACATTCGTGGCATACGTGCCGACCGGATCTTCATAGGAGAGGCGCACCAGTGGCTGGGCAGCCATATGGACCACGATATCGGGCGCGAAATCGGTCATTGCGCGCGCGAGCGGCTCAAGATCGCGGATGTCGCCGATCTCGCTTTCCATCCCTTCCGCTACCGAAGCCACGTTGAACAGCGCCGGCTCGGTCGGCGGCGTGAGCGCGAAGCCCTTCACCAAGGCGCCCAGATCCTGCAGCCACAGGCTCAGCCAGCTTCCCTTGAATCCAGTGTGGCCGGTCAGGAAAACGCGCTTACCGGTCCAGAATGCGGGATCGATCACCCCCGATTCCTCCAGACGCACCAAGGCGCCTTCCCCGTATCCCACAGCTTCTCGAGGTGCATCTTGTCGCGAAGCGTATCCATCGGCTGCCAGAAGCCATGGTGGCGATAGGCCATCAGTTGACCGTCCTCTGCCAGTCCGCGCATCGGCTCCTGCTCCCAGGTGGTGTCCGGGCCGGCGATACGATCGATCACCTTCGGGGAGAGGACGAAGAACCCGGCGTTGATCGTCCCGCCGTCGCCCTCCGGCTTCTCGAAGAAACTCTTGACCTGATCCCCTTCCATTCCGAGGGCGCCGAACCGCCCCGGCGGAACGGCGGCGGTAAGCGTGGCGTCACGTCCATGCGCCTTGTGGAATGCGATCAGGGCAGTGATGTCGACGTCGCCGACACCATCGCCGTAGGTGAAGCAAAAGGCTTCCTCGTCCTGCAGCAGGTGCTTCACCGCCAGCAGGCGCCCGCCCGTCATCGCCGTATCGCCGGTGTCCACGAGAGTCACTTTCCATGGCTCCGCGCGCGGTCGGTGATAGGTCGCGGTGTTCGCGCTCATGTCGAACGTGACGTCGGACATGTGCAGGAAGTAGTTCGCGAAATACTCCTTGATCACATAGCCCTTATACCCGCAGCAGACGATGAACTCGTTGACGCCATGGGCGGCATATATCTTCATGATGTGCCAGAGGATCGGACGTCCGCCGATCTCGATCATCGGCTTTGGCCGCAGCGATGTTTCCTCGGCGAACCGTGTCCCCAAGCCGCCGGCGAGAAGCACTGCCTTCATGTTCACTCCGTCGTTGAAGAGCTGACGAACGCGTCGAAATGGAAGCTGTGCGCCGACAGGCCGTTCTGCAGGAACAGCCGCTCCGCGGCGCCGATCATGTTCTGAGAGCCGCAGGCATAGACGACGGCCGAACTCAGGTCCACGCCGTCCTCCAGAACGGCGTGCTGCACATGCCCGCGCCGGCCCGACCAGCCCTCCACGGGCCGCGACACGATGCTGTGGAACGCCCCGGCGGCGTGCTCTGGCGACCAGTAGAAATCCTCAGGCGTGCGATTGCCCCAGTAGATACGGACATCGGCACCGCCGAGGATGTCGGGTTCCGCCGCGATCTCCTCCAGCATCGCCCGCACCGGGGCGATCCCCGTGCCGGTGGCAAGGAACAGGACGGTCTCCGGCGGCTCGTCCCGCAGGAAGAAGGTTCCGAGCGGCCCTTCGACACGGACCAGATCGTTTACCTGTGCCTCGTCGAACCAATAGGTGCTCAGCACCCCGCCTTCGAACCGCCGGATGTCGAGATCGATCGTCGCATCTTCTCGGGGCGCGTTCGCGATCGAGTAGCTGCGCCGTACCCCCCGTGCGATCACGTCGAGGTACTGCCCCGGAAGATAGTCGAGCCTCTGCCCGGGAGCGAAGCGCAGACGCACCCGTATGATCGTGGGACTGAGCAAGCGGATTTCGGAGATGCGGGCAGGCAGCGTGCGCGCCCGCTGATCCGCGAGGCGGCCGAGATCGACGATGTCGAGCATGGTATCGGCCACGGCGGTACGGCAGCACGTGAGGATCTTCCCCTGCGCCAGATCATCGGCACTGAGCCCGGTTTCGGGGCGAATGGCGGCAGTGTCGCCGTCGGTCACGAGCGCCTTGCACACCCCGCAACGGCCCGTGCGGCAACTATACTCCAGTGCGATGCCCTGCCCCAGGGCTGCATTGAGAATCGTGACGCCGGCATCCACGTCAAACCGCTTGCCGTTCCTGAGAATCGCCGCCGGCACCAATCACCCGATTCGGTCGAGGAAAGCGAGAGGTAGCGAAGCAGGGCTCGCCGGGTCCGGTCCCCTTTCCGGAAGGTTGGTGCAATGCAATGGAACGCGCGGCAGAGTCAACCGAGCGGCGATCGCTCCGCATTGACAAAACAGGGCAGTCGCGTAGTCCCCGGGTCCTTTAAATAGCGTCTTCAGTTGACTGGCGCGATCGGGTCGCGCTGATCCGAAGATGCCGCGTCGCAACAACGGGTCGGGATAGCCTCAGGATCATGAAGATCATCGTTACCGGCGGCGCGGGCTTCATCGGATCAGCGCTCGTACGACACCTCATTGGCGAAATTGGTGCGGATGTCGCCGTGGTGGACAAGCTCACCTATGCCGCCAATCTTGCCTCGCTCGCCGAGGTCGAGGGACGCTACCGACTGCACCAAAACGATATCTGCGATCTTGAGGCGATGCGCTCGATCTTCGCCCTCGAGAAGCCCGACCTAGTGATGCACCTCGCTGCCGAGAGCCATGTGGATCGATCGATCACAGGTTCGCGCGCGTTCGTCGAGACGAACGTCATGGGAAGCTGGGCGCTGCTCGAGGCTGCTCGCGAATATTGGAGCAGCCAGCCCGAGACGCAGCGCAGCAACTTCCGCTTTCTGCACGTCTCGACCGACGAAGTATACGGCTCACTCGGGGCCGAGGGACTGTTCCACGAGACGACCGCTTATGATCCCTCCTCGCCCTACTCGGCTAGCAAGGCGGCGTCGGATCACTTAGCCCAGGCCTGGCAGCGAACCTACGGCCTTCCGGTGGTGATTTCGAACTGCTCGAACAACTATGGTCCGTATCACTTCCCCGAGAAGCTGATCCCGCTCGTGATCCTCAACGCGCTCGAAGGGAAGGCGCTGCCGGTCTATGGTGACGGGTCGAACGTCCGAGACTGGCTGTATGTTGAGGATCATGCGCGCGCGCTCTTCCGGATCGCCACGCACGGCCGGATAGGCGAAAAATACAATGTCGGCGGTCGAAACGAACGAACCAATCTGCAGGTGGTGGAACGGATCTGCGACACGCTCGACGCCCTCGTCCCGGCCGAAACGCCCCGTCGCGAGTTGATCCGCTTCGTGGCGGATCGCCCCGGCCACGATGCGCGCTACGCGATCGACGCAGGCAAGCTCGAGGCGGAGCTCGGCTGGCGCGCACAGGAGACGTTCGAGACCGGATTGCGCAAAACTGTGGAATGGTATCTTGCCCGCCGCGACTGGTGGGAGCCGATCCGTCACGGCGTCTATGGTGGAGAGCGCCTCGGTCTCGGGGCGAAGGGCTGATGCGGATCCTGGTTGCGGGGGCACAGGGTCAGGTCGCCTCTGCATTGGCCGAGCGTGCCGAAGCGGCTGACGTACAGATCGTCTGTCGCGGCCGGCCTGACCTCGACCTCACCCGCCCGGAGAGCATCGCAGCATCGATCCGAGAGGTTCGCCCGGAGCTGGTGATCAACGCCGCTGCCTGGACTCAGGTCGATGCCGCCGAAGCCGCGGAGGCGGACGCGGACGCCATCAACGGAGCGGGAGCCGGTGCAGTGGCCGCCGCTGCGGCCGAAGCCGGGTTGCCGGTCTTCCATCTATCGACCGACTATGTGTTCGACGGAACGAAAGCCGCTCCCTATCGGGAGGACGATCCGGTGGCGCCGGCCAGCGCTTATGGCCGCACCAAACTGTCCGGAGAGCGGCAGGTCGCCGACGCCAATCCGCTGCATGCGATCTTTCGCACCTCCTGGGTGTACAGCCCGTTCGGCGCGAACTTCGTGAAGACGATGCTGCGGCTGGCGCAAACTCGGGATGAAGTCGGCGTGGTCGCGGACCAGCATGGCAATCCAACCAGTGCACTCGACATCGCCGATGCGCTGCTCACCGCCGCCCGAAGCTACGACGGCACACCATCGAAAACCGGCATCTTCCATCTGAGCGGCACTGGCTCGGCCAGCTGGGCCGATCTGGCCGAGGCAGTGTTCGCCGCGAGCGCCCTCCGGGGCGGCCCCAGTGCGCGCGTCCGCCGGATCGCTACCGCCGACTATCCGACGCCTGCCCGGCGCCCGGCCAATTCGCGGCTAGACGGAGAAAAGCTGGAACGCGTCTATGGGCTGCGGCTTCCGGACTGGCGTGAGAGCGTCGCACACTGCGTCGCGCGGCTGGTTCCCGCTTGAGCGGCGACAACGGAGACTGAGATGGCTGCTTTCGACCGACCGCTAACACGACGCACGCTGATCGCCGGCGGAGCGCTGGCCACCGGTGCCCTGGCGACGGCATCCTTCGCGCTCACGCGTACCAGCGACAATGGCCCCGCGAGTTTCGACGTTCGCGCATTCGGCGCGCGCGGGGATGGCCTCACCGACGATTCCCCCGCGATCCAGCGCGCGATCGATGCGGCGCATGCAGCCGGCGGCGGCACCGTCTCCGTTCCGCGTGGAACCTATCTCCTGCGTCACCGCGATTCGCCCGACGGCGACGGCTTGGCGGCAATCGTGCTGCGCTCGGGCGTGACCCTGGAAGGGCTCTCGCGCGAGCACTCGATTCTACGGCTCGCCGACACCCAGTTGGGCGGCCCCGGCACCTTCGCCCGCATCCTCTCGAGCGTGGGGGAAATTTCCGGCGCCACCGTCCGCAATCTGACACTCGACGGCAATCGAGCGGGTCAGGGTTCAATGCGCGACAATACGAACGGCAGCATCATTCAGCTCGGCTGGAAGGGGCGCTGCACCAATGTGACCGTCGAGGATGTGACCGCCCATGGGGCGAACGGCCAGGCGATCATGTTGATCGGCACGATAGGGGCCGTATCGCGCAACCTGCGGATCGCGCGGAACCACGTTCGGGATTGCAGCTTCATCGGCATCCAGTCGTCACAGTTCGAGGGACTGGTGATCGAGGACAATCTGGTGCGCGATTGCGGTGACAACGGAATCGACGTCTATGGCGACGATACCACGGGTCGATCGCCGGTCTCGACATCTGGTGCGGGCCTGATTCGGAACAATCGCGTCGAGCGCTGCCGATTGGGAATATTCCTCGAATCGGTGGCGCGCATCCGCGCCGCGGGCAACGTGCTGCGCGACTGCAGCGAAGCGGGTTTTCGCGTGAACCGCATTCACGGAGAGCCTCGCGAAATCGTCATCGAAGACAATGAAGTCGTGCGCTGCGGGCGCGGTGTCGCGGTTGGTGGAGACACGGGCGGTGTGGCGATCCGCGGCAATCGTTTCCTCGGCTTTACCTTCGCCGGGCTCGACTTCGGCTACAATGTCTCGAACGTCACGGCGACCAACAATCGCTTCGTTCCGGCCACTCCCGATACGCCGATCATCTTCGGCACGCCGACCGGAAATTCGGGGCGCAACGGCCAGCCCAAGGAACTGCTTTCCCACATCCGCATCCAGGGCAATCAGATCGTTGGTCCGCATCGGGAGCAGCGACGCTTCGTCAATCGCTACGAGCGCAACATCGACGTGGACGTCGGCGGCTTCACCGCCGTGGCGCGCTAGGCACCGGCGGCCGAAGCCGCCGGTGCCTGCCCTTCACAGCACGAAGGGCTGGATCGAAAAGAACACATCGGTGTTCGCGGCCGCGGGCGTGAAGCGGATCTGCGACCCAGCCCCGTCGACCGTCACCACGGCAGGCCCGTTCGTACCCAGCGTCGTCACGGCTACATTGGCCCCGTCATTGCGGACGATCGCCTCGCCGACCTGAAGGCCGATACCGCTCTGGCTCGCCATGTAGAACAGCCGGGCGCCGCCGCGGCGCACGGTCGCCAACGGCGTCGGTGCGCTGAGGTCGTAGAAGCGTCGCAGTACATTGGACGGTGCGCGGTACGCACCGGAGGAATAGTCGGCTTCGAACGCCGCCACCAGATCCTCGATCGCCGCCCAATAGCTCAGCTTGTGGCCGAGAAGATTGGGATGGACATACTCGCCCGGCAGAAACAGGTCATCGAGCTCGTGGACCAGCAGCGCGTCGAACCAGTATTTCTCCACGTCGAGTACCAGGCACCCGGTCTCCGCCGCGACGTTGCGGATCACTTCGTTGACGCGCAAGTGGCGGTGCGACGCGGGCACCATTCCGTCGTGCCACGGGATCATCACCGAACTGTTCGCGGCGGCGGGGATCAGTGCACTCTCCGGAACCGGCGGTGCCATATAGGTCGGATAATACATCGGGATTTCGGCTGGCAGCGACCAGTTCACCCGTCCCGTGTGCGGGTGCGGAGTCGTCGTCAGCAGCACGTCCACACCCGCTTCCTGCGCGGCGATGATGCGGCTGCGCAGCAGCTCTCCGATGCGGCCGAACGTCTCGCCGGAGTTGAACTGGGCGGGCATGCCGTCATTCATGCCAAATGCGTCGAACACAAGATCGGGCTGCAGCGGCAGGATCGTCGACGCGAAGATCGAAAGGCCGTCGTTCAGCGTCGAGCCGTTCACCGACTGGTTGTTGACCGTGAACGGATGGATGCCGAGCTTGTCGAGCGTCTGGTTGATCCGGATGCCGAGCCGGTTGACGGGCGCCTGCGTTGCCGGATCGGGCAGCGTGGCGCCGACGCCGACCGACGAGCCCTGGCCGACGATGCGAATCGCGGCGCCGCTCCCCTGCACATAATTGACGAACTTCGAGGCGAAGTTCGGCATGAACGACAGCGGCGACTTGGCCACTGCCCCGAGCCGACAAGCGCTGCTCGAAGCCCCGCTCGCATAGCGCGCATCCTGCGTGATCGTCAGGGCTCCGCTGGAAGGTTCGGTCGACATAACAACTGCTCCTTTAATTAAGGAAGCCCGGCGACTCCGGGCCTGTTCTTGTTATGTTCCAAGCGAAATCCTACATTGCAAGGCCCGTTTCTTGCGGCCTAGCCTTGGTAGCGAAAGACCGGCTGGTGCTTGCGGAATGCGCTCGCAACGGCATCCTTGCCCGACAGCGAGCTCAGCGGGCGGGGCCATTCGATGCCGATATCCGGATCGTCCCACCGGATCGCCATCTCGTGTTCGGGGGAATAGAGCGCGCTCACCTTGTAGAGCACTTCCGCGTCGGGTGTGATCGTCATAAAACCATGGGCAAAGCCCTTCGGCACGAACAGCTGATTCCACTGTTCCGACGACAGCTCGACGCCGACCCACTGGCCATAGGTCGGCGATCCCGCACGCACATCGACTGCCACGTCGAAGATCGCACCGCGGACCACACGGATCAGCTTGTCCTGCGCAGCGGGCGGCGCCTGGAGGTGCAATCCGCGAACGGTTCCCGGCTCGGCCGAAAGGCTATGATTGTCCTGCACCCATGTGCATTCGACGCCGCCCCGCGCGAACGTGGCGGCATTGTATGTCTCGGAGAAAAAGCCGCGCTCGTCGCCGAACCGGTTCGGCACGACCTCGATCACTTCAGGAATGGCGAGCGACCGAAACGTCGTCATGCCCGCTGCTCCGCGATCCGGCGGAGGTAGCGGGCATAATCCGTCTTCCCCAGCATCGCCGCCCGACGGAGCAGCGCCTCAGCATCGATATAGCCGAAATCGAAGGCGATCTCCTCGAGGCAACCGATCTTGATGCCGGTGCGATGCTCGATCGTGCGCACGAACGCTCCTGCCTCGTGCAGGCTTTCGTGCGTGCCGGTGTCGAGCCAAGCATAGCCGCGGCCGAGCCGTCCGACGCTCAGGTCGCCGCGCTGCAGATAGGCGAGATTGACGTCGGTGATCTCCAGCTCCCCCCGGGGAGACGGACGGATCGAGCGCGCAATCTCCGTCACGTCGCGATCGTAGAAGTACAGGCCGGTGATTGCCCAATTGGACTTGGGCTCGGCTGGCTTCTCTTCGATACTGGTGGCCTGCCCGGTCGCCGGATCGAATGCCGCGACGCCGTAACGCTCGGGATCATCGACGTGATAGGCAAACACGACCGCGCCGCCGTCGGTGGCAGCCTGCACTGCCTCCCGGCACTTCTCACCCAAGCCGGCGCCGTGATAAATGTTGTCGCCAAGGATCAGCGCGCCGGGGCCGCCGTCAAGAAAGGGGCCGCCGATGATGAACGCCTCGGCCAGGCCGTTCGGCTTGGGCTGCACGGCATAGCTCAGATTGATGCCATAGGCAGATCCGTCGCCCAGCAGCGCCTCGAACGAAGGCAGGTCACGCGGCGTCGAAATAATCAGGATGTCGCGGATCCCGGCGAGCATCAGCGTCGACAGCGGGTAATAGACCATCGGCTTGTCGAATACCGGCAACAGCTGCTTCGATATCGCGAGCGTCGCCGGATAGAGGCGGGTGCCGCTGCCCCCGGCCAGAATAATCCCCTTCATAGCCCGTCCATCCCCCTACGCACGCTGGCGAATGCCCCCTCTAGCCGCGGGAGCCGGCGGCGAGTGCGAGCTGGCGCACGAACACATATGCGCCGGCTAATGAAACCCCAACGCCTTGCGGCATGGGTTTACTGCGCGACCGGCGCGTTCTCGGGAAGCGACAGCTCACCGGCCCCGCCTTCGGCAGCCGGCACATCGCCGCCGAGCTGTTCCTGCATCTGCTGCTGGAGCATCTGCTGCTGAAGCTGCTGCTGCATCTGCATCTCGCGGACCTCGGCCTCGCTGATGAAATCGGTCATCGTAACGTCGAAGATGAGCACGGCATCCTCGGGAATACGCGACCCCTGCGGCGGATTGGGACCATAGCCCAGCTCGGGCGGGAGCCAGAAGCGATAGCGCGCGCCGCGGCTCATCAGCTGCAGCCCCTCGGCAAAGCCGGCAATGCCGTCGCCGACACGCCAGCCCTGCCCCGCCTGCTCGGGCTGGAAGACGGTGCCGTCGCGCAGCCGACCCTCGAAATCGATCAGCGCGATGTCGCCCGCCGACGGCGATCCGCCGCGCCCGGCTTCGAGCACCATGTACTGAAGACCGGATTCGGTCGTCCGCACGCCGGGCTGGCCCGCATGCCATGCGAGGTAACGCTCGTCGTCCCAAGCGACCGATGCCGCCGCACGCGTGCCCTGCCACGCCAGCAGCAGCGCGAACGCCACCGCCAGAGCGAGGCCGACCCAGAGCCAGACGATATGCGCCCGCTTGATGGGCTGAAGCGGCACGGCGGTCACGGACATGCGATCGGTTCCTCGACGAGACGACACCGCTTCACTTCGCGGTTTTCGCGCACTTCCTTTGCGGAAGTTGCGCGCGGGCGCAATATCGTTACCGCGCCCCGTCGCGCTCGGCGCGCTTGCGCTCCAGCTTGCGCGCGCGGCGGACCGCGGCGGCACGCTCGCGGGCGCGCTTCTCGCTGGGCTTCTCGTAGTGACGGCGGAGCTTCATCTCGCGATAGACGCCCTCACGCTGCAGCTTCTTCTTGAGCGCGCGCAGCGCCTGGTCGACATTATTGTCGCGAACGATGATTTGCATAAGGCCGTCAGTCTCCGATCAATTTCGATGGTCCGCTTCACACGCTCCGCGAACCAATAGAAAAGGGTTCGCCGGAACGCAAAGTTACGGGCGTTGGAAGGCGCTTACCAGTCCCGGCTCCGGAATTCAAGCGCGAACGCAGCGGAGCGGCCGGATTGCGACCATCCGCCCTCCGCCGCTTTCGGCGCATCCGACCGAGCTAGGAGACGATGCCGCCGCTGCCGCGGACGGCGAGTACACGACCGATCGAATCGAACAGCGCGTCCATCGCGACGGGCTTGAACAGCACGTCGTCGGCCCCCGTCGCGAGGCAGCGCTCGCGCAGGTCGAGAGCGGTATCCGCCGTGACCACGATGATCGGCAGCTCGGCCTTGGCGTCGCCCCGCGCGCGGATCGTGCGGATCGCCGTCATCCCGTCCATGCCCGGCATGCGCAGATCGACGAGGATCACGTCGAAATTCTCCGCCTCGATCTTCTCGAGGCCGAGTTCGGCGCTCTCCGCCTCGGCCATCTCCGCTCCGGCCACGTCGAGCATGTCTTTCACGACCCGACGATTCATCGGATCGTCCTCGATGAAGAGAATCTTCATGGACGGCAGCCGTGGGCATGCGCGAGACAGGTTGCGACCTTTTTCATCTCGGGACCGCTATCGCGCTATGCGGCATGGGAGACAAGCGGGCCGGACCGCTGCGCGTGCGAATTTTGGTCGGCACCTGCGAAGATCGCGGCGATCAGCTCATCTCCTTTCACCGGCTTCTCAAGGATTCGACCGACGCCGGTCCGCCGTAGCGTCTCCACCACTTGTGCATCGGCCGGGCTCCACAAGACAGTGCTGGCGACGGCCGCCGTGGCTGCCGCCTCGACCAGCCGGCGCAACTCGGCGACGGAATCATCTCCGCTCGCCTTCAGCGTCGCCTCGTCCGCGAGCAGGCGCGTAACACCGCCCTCGGAAAGCACGGCAACCGCCTCCTCGACCGAGGCCACGAAGCGGACGCTTCCGGCGTGCGGCTCGAGCAGCGTGCGGAACATGCTGCGCGCGATCGGATTGCGATCGAGCACCAGCACCGCCGCACCGGCACCCGCTTCGGCGGCGGTCCGCGCGTCCGGGGCACCCGCAATCTCCAACGGCAGATCGATGACGAAGCATGTCCCTTCCTCCTCCACGCTCTCGACGAGAACGTCTCCACCCAGGGCGTAGGCCAGATTGCGACAGATGGTGAGGCCCAGGCCGGTTCCACCAAAGCGACGTGTGGTGCCGGCATCGACCTGGCGGAAGGATTCGAAGATCTCCTCGTGCTTCTCGGGCGGGATCCCGATCCCGGTATCGCGCACCGCGATCCGCAGCCGGCGGTCTTCGCCCGCTTCCGCGGTGCAGGCACTCACCGTGATGCCGCCCGCCTGCGTGAATTTGAGCGCGTTGGAGAGCAGATTGAAGACGATCTGGCGCAAGCGTCCAGGATCGGTGACGACCCAGTGCGGCGAATCGCCGGCATCCACCGTGAACCGCAGCCCCTTGGCGCGCGCCTGCTCCTCCCACATTCGCGTCGCTTCGCGAAGCAGCGCATGCAGGTCGGTCGGCACCGGATCGACCGTCAGATTTCCCGTCTCCATCTTCGCCACGTCGAGGATATCGTCGACGAGCGCGCGCATCGTCACGCCGGCGCCGTGGACGACGTTGATCCGGTCGCGCGTCGCCTCGGGCAGCCGGCTGTCGGACAGCATCACCTGAGTCATGCCGAGAATGCCGTTGAGCGGCGTACGGATTTCATGGCTGGTGGTGGCCAGAAACTCGGTCTTGGCCCGCAGTGCCTTTTCGAGCGCGGCGTTGGTCGAGGCCAGGTCGGCGTTGGCCGCGCGCACGTCGTTGCGGCTGCGCCGGAGCGTGACGATACCGAAGCCCATCAAGGCGATCACGACCAGCGTCGCGCCGCCCAGCCCATAGAATACGATCCGCTGCCAGCGGGCGCGCGATTGCTCGTAGGCCACGCGCTGGTTGGCAATGCGCAGCTCCTGGTTCGCATAGTCGAAGCGCGCGGCCATCAGCGCGGCGCTGGTGCTGGTCGCCACGGTGGTGGCTTCGTCCTTCAGCCGCCGCACCGCCTCCAGATGGCGGAGCGCCCGGGCAGTGTCCCCCGATTCGGCGTAGATCTGGTAGGCATAGGTGTGGGCTGCGTGGAAGGCGCCCGAAGTTTCTGCAAGATCAACCCCTTCGAACGCGCGCCCGATCAGCTGGCGCGCCTCCGCCAATTTCCCACGGCCCTGCGCCACTCGCGCCGCAGTCGCGTAGAAATGCTGGCGGAATTCGAGTTCATCCGCTCCGCCGGTGATCCGCAGGCCGCGCGAAAGCGTGCGCTCCGCGGCGTCGAGGCGCCCCGCCTCCACCTGATTACGTGCGAGATTGCCGAGCACCCGTGCTTCAAGCTTAGGCTCCTCAAGCCGTTGCGCGAGTTCGAGCGCCTTATCGAACTCCGCCTCGGCATCGCCGTAGCGCTCGAGCGCGAGCAGCACGTTGCCACGGCGGTTGTGCAACGAAAGCGACAGCAACGGATCGTCACCGTACACCTCGGCCGCCTGACGATAATAGCGTTCGGCACGGACACTGTCGTTCGCCGACCAGTAGAGCGCGCCGATATTCTGCAGTGCGATCGACGCGCCGCGCGGCTCGCCGACCTGCTGAAAGATGCGGAACGCCTGCTGGAAGTCGGCGAGCGCCTGTGCGGCCCTATCCTGCTGCATGTTCAGCATGCCGCGCGACTGAAGCAGGTCGGCGCGTAGCTTGATCGGCTCGCGAATCTCTTCGATTAGCCGGAACCCCTCGGCGACGAGCGGCTCGGCGGCTGCGATGTCGTTGCTCCGCCAGTGCGCCTCTGCGGCGAGCCAGCGGGCCGTGGCGAGCGCGAGCGTGCGCTGGCGGCCTTGCGGCAGTCGCAACGCGAGCGTCTCGGCGTACTGAACATGCTGGAGCGCCTCCGCAGGCGCCGCAACCGCAGATGTTCTTGCACGATCGAAGGCAGCAGTCAGCGGCTCCGGAAATTCGCTCTGTGCTGCAGCGGGAAGCGGCAACACAGCAGCGGCCAGCAAAAGGCCGGCGAGCAGTTTGAAGAGACGATTGCTTCCCACGGCCGCCTGTTTGGCAGCATAGCGTTAAGGTCCGCTGAAAGCTGAACCTAAGCCCGCTTCCAGAATCCTTCGCCCATCACGAACGAAGCACCGCTCGTGCCGGCCGACAGAAGATGGGCGTCTTCGTCGAGAAAACGGTGGAAAGCCTCGATCGCGAGCGGGCGGCTGATGAGGAAGCCCTGCACCATGTCGCATCCCATCACGCTGAGCAGCGCGAGCGCCGAGGGAGTCTCCACGCCTTCGGCGGTGACTTCCATCTCAAGCGCATGCGCAAGGTCAATCGTCGAGCGGACGATCAGCGGATCGCGGTTGCTCGACGTGAGCTGCAATACGAACATCTTGTCGATCTTCAGCTCGGCGGCGGGCAGCTGCTTGAGATACGCAAGCGACGAAAGCCCCGCGCCGTAGTCGTCGATCGCGAGGCGGACGCCGATCTCCGCGAGCGAGCGGAGATGGCGGATCGCGCTTTCCGGATCGCGGATGACCGAAGTCTCGGTGATCTCGAACCCGATCCGCGCGCCGCTCTCGCGGATGATCGCGCTTGCTTCGCTGACGAAGCGCTCATCGGCGAGCAGCAGCCCGGAAATATTGATGAACACCGGGAAGTCATGGCCCGCAGCGGCGAGCCGCCGCTGATCGGCGATCACCTGGCGCAGCGTCCAGAGCGTCAGCGGACCGATTTCGCCTGCGTCTTCCGCTACCGAGATGAAATCGCCCGGCAGGATCAGCCCGCGCGTCGGATGCTGCCAGCGGATCAGCGCCTCGGCACTGGCGATTTCCTGCCGCCGGACATGGACCTTGGGCTGGTACTGGAGGAACATCTCGCCTTCGGCGATCGCGCGCGGCAGTTCGCGCATCAGCGTCAAGCGATCGAAGGCGAGATCCGCCCGCGAGAGATCCCGCAGCACCACGCGCCCTTCCGCGCGCGCCTGCTCGAGCGCCGACTCGGCCGCTTCGGCGAGCCGCACGTCATCTTCCTCGGCAGCCGGCGCCGCCGCGATGCCGAACACCAGCTGGAGCTGATGCGGTTCGCCATCGATGTCGAGCGGCTCCGCGAACGCGGCGCACAGGCGATCGATCTCGTCCGCGGCCACTTCCGGCGCATCGCGCTCGAAGCCGATCTCCAGCAGGGCACGGCCAGCAACTGTAAGGCGCACATCCGGGCAGAGCGCGAGGATCCGATCCGCGACATCGCGGATCAGCACCTCTGCGCGAGCCCGGCCCAGATGGCGGCGCAGGGCACTGAAATTGTCGATCTGGCACAGGCAGAGAATGCGCCAGATCCGCGGTCCGGAGATCCGGCGAGCCCGGTCGGCGGCGCCGGGTGCGCGTGGCACGCGCAACGCGACCGGCGCCTCGGCCTGCAGCCGCGGCGGGCGCACCGCCCTGGCGGCTCGCGCTGCACCGGGCGGTGCCTGCGAGGAGCCCGGCTTGGCGGGCATGGCGTGATCGCTGCGAGCCGACATTGAACCGGGGCTAGCCGACAGCGCTGAAGGAAGCGTTAAGCACGGCGACCGCCGCTCCGGAGATTCCCCTATCCCGCCCCGACGCGGTTGTCCGCTGGTTAATTTTCTGCTAACCAAATGCCGCGCGATTGCGCACGATGGGAGATTACAGATGGTAGCATTCAGCTTTCTTTTCCGTGACGGCGTCAGCGGCGATGACATCGTGCCGTTGTAAGTCCTTCACATCCGGCCGGTCCGGTTATCATGCCGCCTGAACGGGCGGCGTGACCGGTCCGGACCGAATGTTCCGAATCGGTCGAGCGAGGCGCCTTGCGGCGCCTTTTTTCATGCGCGCGGCCCGGCCCGCGGCGATGCGGAATCGCGCACTCGAGAAACCCGAACCTTGCCCTGAGGGCTGGCTGCGCTAAGAGCGCGGCTGCATTCTCCAGCCAGGGGTGATTTCAGTGCGTATTGCGATGATCGGCACCGGCTATGTCGGCCTGGTGTCCGGGGCCTGTTTCTCCGACTTCGGGCACGAGGTGGTCTGCGTCGACAAGGACGCGCGCAAGATCGAGCTGCTCGAAAGCGGCGTGATGCCGATCTACGAGCCGGGCCTTGCCGAGCTGGTCGCATCGAACGTGCGCGCCGGGCGGCTCTCCTTCACCACCGATCTGACCGCCGGGGTGAAGGATGCCGATGCGGTGTTCATCGCCGTCGGCACGCCCAGCCGCCGGGGCGACGGCCATGCCGACCTCTCCTATGTGTTCGCCGCCGCCGAGGAGATCGGGCGCGCGCTGACCAAGCCTTCGGTGATCGTCACCAAATCGACCGTGCCGGTGGGCACCGGCGACGAAGTCGAGCGGATCCTGCGCGACGTCGCTCCGGACAGCGGCGCGAAAGTCGTCTCCAACCCCGAGTTCCTGCGCGAAGGCGCGGCAATCGCCGATTTCAAGCGCCCCGACCGCGTAGTGGTGGGCAGCGAGGACGAAGAGGCGACGCGGGTGATGCGCGAGATCTATCGCCCGCTGTCGCTCAACCAGTCGGCACCGATCCTGTTCACCGGGCGGCGCACCGCCGAGCTGATCAAATATGCCGCCAATGCCTTCCTCGCGGTCAAGATCACCTTCATCAACGAGATCGCCGACCTGTGCGAGCAGGTGGGCGCCGACGTGCAGGAAGTCGCGCGCGGGATCGGATCGGACAACCGGATCGGACCGAAGTTCCTCCACGCCGGGCCCGGCTACGGCGGGTCGTGCTTCCCCAAGGACACGCTGGCGCTGATGAAGACCGCCGCCGACAACGAGACGCCGCTGCGGATCGTCGAGGCGACCGTTCAGGTGAACGAGAGCCGCAAGCGCGCGATGGGCCGCAAGGTGATCAAGGCGATGGGCGGCGATGCACGCGACAAGACCGTCGCGGTGCTCGGCCTGACCTTCAAGCCGAACACCGACGACATGCGCGACGCGCCGAGCCTGTCGATCATCGCCGCGCTGCAGGACGCGGGCGCGAAGGTGCGCGCCTATGATCCCGAAGGCACCGAACAGGCCAAGACGATGCTGAACGGGGTCGAGTTCTGCCCCAATCCCTATGTCGCCGCCGAAGGCGCGGATGCGCTGGTGATCGTCACCGAATGGGACGAATTCCGCGCGCTCGATCTCGGCCGGGTGGCGAAGATCCTCAAGCAGCCGGTGCTGATCGACCTGAGAAACATCTATCCGCGCAGCGAAGCCGAACGCGCCGGCCTGAGGCTCACGAGCGTCGGCAAGCGGAGCTCGGCAGCGGCGCGCTGAACCGGCGAGAGTCGGCGGAGACCTCCGGCCGGCGGCCGTGCGCCGGCCCTGCAAAGAGCCTGCTCGCCGTCCCGATCCGGGACGGCGGACCCGCAGATGGTGCCCGGCAAAGTCGTTCGGGGGCGTGAGTCAGCTACCCGTCGGGAGCCGAAAAGCGCAACACGCCGCATCGCTGGCTCGTTCTGCCGCGTCGCCAAGTCATCGCAGCTGCATCTGCACTATTGCACTGGACCGCCACAAGAAACTGGTGTCTTTGTGCCACACTGTCCGCGCTTCACGACCTTGTTGCTGCGTTGCGGTATCGACTTCGCAGATAGGTTTCGGCAGTGTCCCGCAGACGAATCGACAGGGGTAAGGTCGTGAACCTAGAGATCGGCCGTTTTGATGCGTCTTCGGTGGGGCCCAGCGCGGCACGGGCGCGCTGGCAGCCGAGCCGGACGCAGCTGCGCGCTCGTCTCGTCGCAGGTCTGATCCTTCTCGACCTGTTGTGCATCTTCGGCGGATTCATGACTGCCGGGCTGCTGTACGGGCCCGCAAAGGAGGGCAATCACTGGCTGGAGATCGCCGCGATCATCCTGCCCCTCTACCTCGTGACGGCGATCAACGGCCATGCCTATGCCGCTGGCGTGATCCAGGAGCCGTTCCGCGGCGTATCTCGCGCGCTTCAGGCCCTTGTGGTGGCGGCCGGCGCGGTCATCCTCATCGCCTTCTATCTCAAGGCCAGCGACAGCTTCTCGCGCGCGACGATCGCGATCGGCTTCATGGCCAGCGTGGTCCTGCTCGGAATCGCGCGCGACATGTTCCTTCGCAAGGCGCGCAAGATCGTCGGCGGAAATCCGTTCAGCATCGTGGTGATCGGCGATGCCGGGGCGGTGGCGAACGGATCGATCGTCCTGGCCGAGTCCAATTTCGATCCCGACGATCATTGTCCGATGATGTATGACCGGCTCGCGACCTCGCTGAAGGACGCGGATCGCGTCGTCGTCGCCTGCTCGGCGGAACGCCGCATGAGTTGGGCCAGGGCGCTCAAGGGCGCCAACATCCAGAGCGAGATCATCGTCCCCGAGCTGCTGTCGCTGGCGCCGCTGGGCCTCGGCGAATGGAACGGCACGCCAACGCTGGTCGTCGCCGACGGGCCGCTCGGCAAAGTGGATTCCTTCATCAAGCGCGCCTTCGACATCTGCGTCTCCGGCGTGGCGCTGCTGGCGCTGCTCGCGCTGTTCGTGGTTGTCGCCGTGGCGATCAAGCTGGAGAGCCAGGGCCCAGTCTTCTTCGTGCAGACGCGGATCGGGCGCGGCAACAAGATGTTCCGGATGCTCAAGTTCCGGAGCATGCGAGTCGAGCAGTGCGATGGCGACGGCAACACCTCCACCATGCGCGACGATGACCGGATCACGCGGGTCGGCCGCTTCATCCGCAAGACGAGCATCGACGAGCTGCCGCAGCTGGTGAACGTTTTGCTCGGCGACATGAGCATCGTCGGCCCGCGTCCGCACGCCATCGGCTCGAAAGCCGAAAACAAGCTGTTCTGGGAAATCGACGAGCGCTATTTCCATCGCCACGCCGCAAAGCCCGGGCTGACGGGCCTGGCCCAGATCCGCGGCTTCCGCGGGGCGACCATGGTTCAGGCCGACCTCACGAACCGGCTCCAGTCCGACCTCGAATATCTCAACCATTGGTCGATCTGGAAGGACATCCGGATCATCCTGCTCACCTTCAAGGTGCTGATCCACAAGAACGCGTTCTGATGTGCGGACCGGCTTCTATCCGGGGCTAAACTTAAACTAGATCGCGAGTGGCCACCCAGCGTCGTACATCGTCGGCAATGCTGCTAGAACCTGCGACGACGGCTTCCCGACCGGGCTCGGACCCCACTCCGCTGACGCACCTCCAGCGGCTGGAGGCCGAGAGCATCCATGTGCTGCGCGAAGTGGTCGCCGAGGCCGAGCGGCCGGTGATGCTCTATTCGGTCGGCAAGGATTCGGCGGTGATGCTGCATCTGGCGCGCAAGGCCTTCCACCCAGCCCCGCCGCCGTTTCCGCTGCTCCACGTCGATACGACGTGGAAATTCCAGGCGATGTACGCGCTGCGCGACCGCGCCGCCGCCGCGGCGGGGATGGAGCTGATCGTCCACCACAATCCCGACGCCATGGCGCGCGGCATCAATCCGTTCGACCATGGCAGCCTGCACACCGATCTGTGGAAGACCGAGGGGCTGAAACAGGCGCTCGACCGGCACGGCTTCGACGCGGCGTTCGGCGGCGCGCGCCGCGACGAGGAGAAGAGCCGCGCCAAGGAGCGGGTGTTCAGCTTTCGCGACCGCAACCATCGCTGGGATCCGAAGAACCAGCGGCCCGAGCTGTGGAACCTCTACAACGCCCGCAAGGCCAAGGGCGAGAGCATCCGCGTATTTCCGCTGTCGAACTGGACCGAGCTCGACATCTGGCAATATATCCGCGCCGAGGCGATCGAGATCGTCCCGCTCTACTTCGCCGCGCCGCGCCCTACCGTCGAACGCGACGGCATGCTGCTGATGGTCGATGACGCGCGCTTTCCGGTGGCACCCGGCGAGACGCCGGTCGAGCGCTCGATCCGCTTCCGCACGCTCGGCTGCTATCCGCTCACCGGGGCGGTGGAGAGCGCTGCCGACACGCTGGACGCAGTGATCCAGGAGATGCTGCTCACGACGACCAGCGAGCGCCAGGGCCGCGCGATCGACAAGGACGCGGCGGGCGCCGGCATGGAGAAGAAGAAGCAGGAGGGCTATTTCTGATGTCCTCCGCCTATCGCCCCGACGCGCTGATCGCGCAGGACATTTCGGCCTATCTCGCGCAGCACGAGAACAAGTCGCTGCTGCGCTTCCTCACCTGCGGATCGGTCGACGACGGCAAGTCGACGCTGATCGGCCGCCTGCTCTACGATTCGAAGATGATCTTCGAGGATCAGCTCGCCGCGCTGGAGAGCGACAGCCGCCGCATCGGCACGCAGGGCGGCGAGATCGACTTCGCGCTGCTGGTCGACGGGCTCGCCGCGGAGCGCGAACAGGGCATCACCATCGACGTCGCCTATCGCTTCTTCGCGACCGAGAAGCGCAAGTTCATCGTCGCCGACACACCGGGCCATGAGCAGTATACCCGCAACATGGTGACCGGCGCGTCGACCGCCGACCTGGCCGTGATCCTGATCGACGCGCGCAAGGGCGTGCTCACTCAGACCCGCCGCCACAGCTTCCTCGCCCATCTGCTCGGCATTCGTCACATCGTGCTCGCGGTGAACAAGATGGACCTGATCGGCTATGACCGCGCGGCGTTCGACGCCATCGTCGCCGACTATCGCGCCTTCGCCAGCGAGATCGGAATCGCGGCGTTCACCGCCATTCCGCTGTCGGGGCTGCGCGGCGACAATATCGCCGCGGGATCGGAGGCGATGCCCTGGTATGACGGGCCGACGCTGATCGAGCATCTCGAAAGCGTCGAAGTCGACGTGACCGCCGCGCAAGCACGGCCGTTCCGCATGCCGGTGCAATGGGTGAACCGGCCCAACCTCGATTTCCGCGGCTTTGCCGGGACGATCGCGAGCGGCACGATCCGGCCGGGGGATCGGGTGCGTATCCTTCCCTCCGGGCGCACCACCAGCATCGCCCGGATCGTGGGCTTCGAAGGCGATCTCGACGCGGCCGTCGCCGGCCAGTCGGTAACGCTGACGCTTGCCGACGAAGTCGATTGCTCGCGCGGCGACGTGATCGCCGCCGCCGATGCCCCGCCCGAGGCCGCCGACCAGTTCGAAGCCACGCTCGTCTGGATGGACCCGGCCGAGCTGCTGCCTGGCCGCAGCTATTGGCTAAAGCTCGCCACCCAGACGGTGAGCGCCACGATCCGTCAGCCCGAACATGCGATCGACGTGAATACGCTGGCCAAGCTGCCCGCCAAGACGCTGGGCCTCAACGACATCGGCGTGGCCGAGCTGGCGACCGACCGGCGCATCGTGTTCGAACCCTATGCCGACAGCCATGCGCTGGGCGGCTTCATCCTGATCGACAAGATGACCAACGCCACGGTGGCGGCGGGCATGCTGCACCATGCGCTGCGCCGTGCGCAGAACGTGCACTGGCAGACGGTCGAGATCACCCGCGAGGCGCATGCCGCGCAGAAGAACCAGTCGCCGCGGCTGTTGTGGTTCACCGGCCTGTCGGGATCGGGCAAGTCGACCATCGCCAATCTGGTCGAGAAGCGGCTGCACGCGCTGGGCAAGCACAGTTTCCTTCTGGACGGCGACAATATCCGCCACGGCCTCAACCGCGATCTCGGCTTTTCCGACGCCGATCGCGTGGAGAATATCCGCCGCATCGGCGAAGTCGCCAAGCTGATGACCGATGCCGGGCTGATCGTGCTGACCGCCTTCATCTCCCCCTTCCGCGCCGAGCGCGAGATGGTGCGGCGAATGATGCCGGAAGGCGAGTTTTTCGAGATTTTTGTCGACACGCCGCTCGAAGTTGCCGAAGCGCGCGACGTGAAGGGGCTCTATCGCAAGGCGCGCGCGGGCGAGATCGCCAATTTCACCGGCATCTCGAGCCCCTATGAACCGCCCGAGCGGCCCGAGATCCACATCGACACGCGCCGCACCAGCCCTGAGGAAGCCGCCGAGCGGATCGTCGAGCGGATCATGGGCGTCTGGGCACCCGTGCTGTGAACGACCACGAACTGGCGGCGTCGATCGCCGCCGAGGCGGGCGCGCTGCTGCTGCGCCTCCAGCGCGAGGGCACTGCGGGCAGCGCGCTCGGCGCGGCGGGCGACCGCCAGGCGAACGCGCTGATCCTGAAGCGGCTGCGGGCCGAGCGACCCGACGACGCGATCCTTTCGGAAGAATCGCCCGACGATCTCGCCCGCTGCGACGCTCGGCGCGCGTGGATCGTCGATCCGCTCGACGGGACCCGCGAATTCGCCGACTGCCGCGACGATTGGGCCGTGCACGTCGGCTTGTCAGTCGACGGAGCGGCGGCGGTCGGCGCGGTCGCCCTGCCCGCGCTGGACACGGTGCTGTCGACCGGAACGCCGCTGCCGCTGCCGCCCGGCAACCATCCGCCGCGCCTGCTGGTCAGCCGCACCCGCCCCCCCGCCGAAGCGGCGCGCGTGGCGCAGGCGATCGGCGCCGAGCTGGTGCCGATGGGCTCGGCGGGCGCCAAGGCGATGGCGGTGGTACGCGGGACCGGCGACATCTACTTGCATTCGGGCGGCCAGTTTCAGTGGGACAATTGCGCGCCGGTGGCTGTCGCGCTGGCGGTCGGGCTGCACGCCTCGCGGCTGGATGGATCGCCGCTCGTCTATAACGGCGCCGAGCGCGCGATTCCCGACCTGCTGATCTGCCGCCGCGAATGGGCGGAGCCGGTGCTGGAAGCGCTCTCCCGAAGCTGAGCATTGCTTGCGACTCGCGGATTCAGCGCGAGTCGCGGCTGGACCGAGTCCGCCCCTCATGGTAAACGAGCGCTTCAGGAGGGGGCGCTTGGGCTACGATATCTGGTTCGTTCTGGCGGTCTGCCTCAGCTTTTCCGCCTATGCCGTCTATCTGCTCGGGCTGCGCCGCGAGCTGGTGCGGCCGAATCGCGCCTCGTGGCTGATCTGGAGCGGCGCGACCGCGCTCGAAGCAGTCACCTATGCCGCGGTGAACCCCGGCGCGCCGCAGGGCTGGGTCTTTGCCATGTCCGCCGTCGCCTGCATCGCAGTCACCATCGGCATCTGGCGCCGCTCGTCCTGGGCGCCGCCGACCAATACCGAAACCGCGTGCATCGCCATATGCGCCAGCGCGCTGCTCGTCTGGGCGGTGTTCCGCGAGGCGCATTGGGCGCATCTGCTGGTCGTCGCCGCGGTGCCGGTGAGCTTCTGGCCGACGTGGCAGAGCGTGTGGCAGGACCGCACGCGCGAACGCTCCCCCGCCTGGGGCCTGTGGACGCTGGGCGATCTGGCGGTGCTGATCGTCGCGGTACGCGGGCCTTCGCTGGGGGTGGCCGAGCTTGGCTATGTGCTGGTCGAGCTGCTCTGCCATGCGAGCGTCTGGTTCATGATCGGGCTCGCGACGATCAATCCGATCCGCTCGCTGGGCGTGCGGCGCGGCCCGCTGTTCGTGCTCGACGCCTATCGGCCCACCGACAATCTGTTCCGCGTCGAGGAGAATCACCTCGGCAAGGCGGTTTACGCCGCGACGCGCTTCGCTCCGGGCGACACGCTGCTCGAATTCACCGGCCGCCGCTTTCGCGCCGATCAGATCCCCAGCATCATGCACGGGCGCAGCGACCGTTTCGTCCAGGTGACGCCCGACCATTATATGGGCCCGTCCGGCCGGCTCGACGATCTGGTCAACCACAGCTGCGACCCCAACGCCGGTCTGCGCTTCGTCGACGAGGGCGTGTTCCTGGTCGCGGTGCGCGACATCGCGCCCGGCGAGGAAGTGACCTGGGATTATTCGACGACGCTGACCCAGTCGAACTGGCACATGATCTGCCAGTGCCGAACGGAAAGCTGCCGCCGGGTCATCGGGAACTTCGAATCGCTCGATCCGGATCGGCAGGAGTGGTTCCGCGCGCGCAACCTGGTAGCGCCCTATCTGCGCCGGAAGGACAGCGTCACTCGCGAGCGCAAGGCGAGCTGAAGCGCGACCTGGCCCGGCGACTAGGCGGCGAGATCCTCGCTGTCCCGCATCTCCCCCGCCGCCTGCAGCGTGAGCACGGCGCGCGCGCCGGTGCCCGGACCGTCGCTGCGCAGCTCGAGCTTGCCCTGCATTGCGCCCAGCGCATTGGCGCACCAGTGCAGCCCCAGCCCGCCCGACTTGTGCTTGCGGGTGGAGAAACCGCGCTGGAACAGCGTCGGCGCCGAGCCGGGCTCGAAGCCGTCGCCATCGTCGCGGATCACGACGCGCACGCTGTCTTCCGCCTCGGTGACGGACACGGAGATGCTGCCGCTCTCGCGCCCGGTCGCCGCGATCGCCTCGGCGGCGTTGGCGAAGAGATTGCCGACCACCTGGCTCAGGATCACGCGGTTCGCGCGCACCCAGTGCGGCGTCGAGGGGAAGCCGAACGCGATCGAGCTGCCGCCCGAATAACGCGCGATCGTCGCATTCTGGGCGATGATGTCCGAAATGTCGCAGGCTTCGAGCTGCGGCCGCTCGTGCGCCGCTTCCTGCTGCTTGCCGATGATCTCGAGGACATGGTGCAGCGCCTCGCGCCCCACCTCGAGCTGGCGGCGGCGCTCCTCGCGCTCGGCCTCCATCGCTTCGGTGGCTGCGGCGAGGAAGGCCGCGAGCTTCTGCCGTCGCGCGGGCGGCAAGTCGTCGCGGATCAGCTCGGCGACCGCCTTGTCGATCAGGCCTCGATCGACTGCCTCGGAGCGGCCGAGCCCCTGGCTCAGGATGGTGCTGATCGGATTGAGTGCGTTGCGGACATTGTGCATCACCGCGACCGCACTTTCCGAACGGCCGAGCTTGAACGACTGCATCTCGAGCTGCTCGCGCAGATCCTTGAGCTGGCGGAGCATCGAATTGAAGCTGGTGACGAGGCTGCCGATCTCGTCGTCGCGCGGCGCCTCCTTCAGCAGCCGCATCGACCCGGATTCGCGTACCAGCCCCATGTGCCGCTCGACCCGGTGCAGCGGCCGGAGCACCAGCCGGGCGATCGCCCGCCGCAACACGATCAGCACGACGCCCATCAGCAGCACCGTGCCGAGCGTGGCGAAAAGCAGCATCCGCTTGCCGAGCAGCGACAGATCGCGCGGCACCGAATAGGCAGCGGTCGCGACCGGCGTATCGCCGGGGCCGCGGACCGGCACTGCGATTTCGACGCGCGAGACGTGCGGCACGACCGTCAGCTCCCTGACCTGAGTGTCGAGATCGAGCCGCGCCGAGATCTGGAGCAGCCGGCTGAGCTGTTCCGACGTGAGCGTGCGCGCCATCACCACATAGCCGCGCGGATCGCCGGTGCCGTCGCTGCGCCGGATGCGCGCGACGCCGATCGCGGCGATCATGTCGTCCAGCCGCATGTAGAAACTGCCCGAACTGTCGCTCCCGGCAATCGCATCGAGATCGACCTGCGCGAGCTTGTGCAGGAAGCGCGCCTTCATCTCCGGCGAATCCTCCTGCGTCGCGGTATCGATCCAGCGCGCGAGCACGACCGATCCGTCAGGGCGGACATAGGCCATGCCGGGGACCGCCAGATTGGCCATCGCGGTGGTGGAGAAAGAATCCTCCTCGAAGGCGCGGTTCGGGCGCCCCATATAGTCGTAGCTGTCGGTCCAGTCGCCATAGTCGCGCACCGCCGTCTCCAGCTTTGCGCCAAAATCCGCCAGCGCGGCACGGGTGCGCTCGACATGCGCGGAAACGGCGCTGTTTTCGAGCTGGTTGAAGCTCGGCGTGATGATCGCGGCGAGCAGCAGCGTGATCGCCGCCGAGCCGAGCAGACCGACCGCCGTGAGGATCAGGACGAGCTTCGCGCCGAGCGACACGGGAATACGCCTGCGCAGCCCGTGCGCGGCGCCGGCGAGCAGTGCCCGCATCAGCCGGTGGTCCCGTAACTCGCCTGTAGCTCCGGCTCCGCCTCGTCATCCGCCGCGAAATAGCGCTGCTCGGCGAGCGCCAGCGCCTGATCGGCGTCGACCGGACGCGCGAGGTGATAGCCCTGCAGATGGCTGCATCCGGCCGTCAGCAGCGTCTGGAGCTGCGCTTCGGTCTCGACGCCCTCGGCGACGACTTCGAGCCCCAGCGCGCGGCCGAGATGGATGATTGAATGGACGATCGCGGCGCTTTCGCGCTCGCGGCCCATGCCGTCGATGAAGCTGCGGTCGATCTTCAGACAGTCGAGCGCGAATTTGCGAATGTTGTACAGCGAGGAATAGCCGGTGCCGAAATCGTCGAGCGCGATGCGGAACCCCATCTGGCGCAGGCGATAGAGAGTCTCGGCGGCACGCTCGGCATCGTCGAAGATCGCGGTTTCGGTAATCTCGATCTGGAAGCGCGAGGGCGAGACGCCGCTGCGCTGCACGCGCTCGATCACATGGCCGACGAAATTCTGCCGGCGGAACTGGCGCGGCGAGAAATTGACCGAGACATATTGCCCCGGCCAGTGCTGGAGCGTCTTGAGCGCCTCGTCGATCGCCCAGTCGCCGAGCTCGTGGATCAGGTTCGATTCCTCGGCGATCGGAATGAACATCGCCGGCGAGATCGGGCCATATTCCTCGGTGTTCCACCGCATCAGCGCCTCGAACCCGACGACTTCGAGCCGGTCGCGATGCACGATCGGCTGATAGACCAGCCGGAGTTCGCCATTGGCAATGGCCTGACTCAAGCCGCTCTCGATCTGGCGACGGAAGCGGATCGACTCGTCCATGCTCTCGTCGAACGAGCGCGCGACGCCGCGGCCGGCACGCTTGGATTCGTTGAGCGCGAGATCGGCGCGACGCATGACGTCGATCGGATCGGTGGTCTCGTCGGGATCGACGACGACCAGCCCGATCGAGGCGCCGCCCTGCACCGAGTGGCCGAACACCTTGAAGCTCGTCGATACGGCCTTGATGAGCTTTTCGCAGCACATCGCCGCCTCGTCCTCGCCGATCACCCTCATCAGCACCGCGAATTCGTCGCCACCCAGCCGCGCGACCAGACTCCCCTCCGGCACGGTGCGCTGAAGCAGCTCGCAAACCATGCGGATCAGCTCGTCGCCCGCGAGATGGCCCAGCGTATCGTTGACGAGCTTGAACCGATCGAGGTCCATCATCGCCATCGCGAAGCAATCCCGGCCGCGAACATGCTCGGTAAGCGCGCGGAGAAAAGCGAGCCGGTTCGGCGCATCGGTCAGCGGATCGTGATTGGCCAAGTGAACGGCCCTGGATTCGTTTGCCGCAAGCTCGAGCTTCTGTTCCTCGAGCTCGTCGATCTTGGCGGCGAGCGCCTCGCGCGCCTGCGCGAGTTCGCGGTCCACCTGCCAGCGGTGCGCCAGCGCGCTCGCGGTCTGGAGCACTTCCTCGGCCTGGAACGGCTTGGCGATGTAGAAGATCTTGTCCGCGGGACCCGCCGCGCGGCTGATGTCGAGCGGCGAGAAATCGGAATAGCCGGTGACGATCACCAGATTGATGTCGGGATCGAGCGCGCGGATCCGCCTGGCGGTCTCCTTGCCGTCGATACCGGGGGGCATGCGCACGTCGATGAAGGCGACCGCGAACCGCTCGCCGCTCGCGATGCTGGCCTCCACTTCGGCGACCGCATCGAGGCCCTGACTCTGGTGATTGCAGTCAAAGACGATGGAATCGTTCGCTGACGGGGCATCGGGCGCATCACCGGCGCCTTCATCGTCGCCGAACAGCTCGGCCGCCATCGCCGAAAGCGCGGCACTGCTCCCCGCGCCGGTGGCGCCGGATCCGAACACCTGGCGATACGATTGGTGCATCGCCGGTTCGTCGTCCACGATCAGAATGCGCACTGCCGATGATCCCCTGCAACAGCCTTGCCATGGCGTAACCGGGCAGGGTTAAGGCGCAGTAAAAGCTGGCGCGGCTCCGCCCCCGCCTGGCCCGGCGGAACTGCCGCAGAGCGTGCGGTGCGCTTAGCAATTGATTCATCGCAAAAGCGCAGTACCACGAGACCGATGGCCAGTTCCGAGTACAATGCCGAGCCAGCGGCCGGACGCACGCCGGGAGTTGAACCGCTGCCCAGCGGCGAGAACGAATTTCGCCTGATCGCCGATAGCGCACCGGTGCCGATCTGGGTGACTCGCCTCGACCGGACCCGCAGCTTCGTGAACCGTGCCTATCTGGATTTCCTCGGCGTCGACTATCCCGCGGCACTGGTGTTCGATTGGCGCGCGATCATCCACCCCGACGATCAGGATCGTATCGTCGAGGAGTCGATCGCCGGCGAGGCCGGTCTGCAGACCTTCACGCTCGAGGGCCGCTATCGCCGCGGCGACGGCAGCTGGCGCTGGCTGCGGTCGGTGTCGCAGCCGCGGCGCGACGCGCGGGGACGACACATCGGCTTCATCGGCGTCGCCCACGACGTGACCGAGGCGAAGGAAGCCGAACTCGCGCTGCGCGAGCGCGAGGCGCAGCTTTCGGCCTTCGTCAATCAGGCGACGGCAGGCTTCGCCCAGACCGATCTCAGCGGCCGGTTCACGCTGGTGAACGACCGCTTCTGCGCGATCTCCGGCTGGACGCGCGCGGAGCTGCTCGACCGGACGATGCAGTCGATCACGCATCCGGACGATCTCGGCAGGAACCAGAAGCTGTTCGATCGCGCCATTCGCGAGCGCGTGCCGTTCGTGCTCGAGAAGCGCTATGTCCGCAGCGACGGCGAGATCGTGTGGGTGAACAATTCGGTCGCGATCCTCCGCCGGGAAGACGGCGAGCCCTTTGGCACGCTCGCGGTCACGATCGATGTCACCGATCGGCGCGCGAACGAGATCGCGCTGCGCAAGAGCGAGGAGAGCATCCGCCTCGCCGTCGAATGTGCGGGCATGGCGACCTGGGAACTCGATCTCGCCTCGATGAGCGGAGTCTGGTCCGCAAACCGGTTTGATCTTCTTGGACTCGAGCGCCATCCGGCCGGAGAGGGCTCGGTCGACGACTGGCTGGCGCGCGTCCACCCCGACGATCGCGAAGCGGTGCGCGCGGCTGCCTTCGGCTGCTTCGACGATTCGAGCCCCTTCACGATCGAGTATCGGATCCACCGGGCCGATACGGGCGAGGAGCGCTGGCTGCAGAGCCATGGAAGCTGCATCGAGCAGGGCGAGGAGCGCGCCCGGCGGTTCGTGGGCGTGTCGTTCGACGTCACCACGCGCAAGCGCGCCGAACAGGAATTGCGCGCCAGCGAGGCGCGCTTCCGCACGATCTTCGAACAGGCGAACGATTATCTGATCACCTGCGATCTCGATCACCGGATCACGTCGGTGAACCCCGCGCTGCTCGCTGCACTCGGCTATGCGGAGGATCAGCTCGTCGGCCGCTCGATCGGCGATTTCATGGACGCGGACCAGTTCGCCCAAAGCCGCGAGATGCTCCGGCGCAAGCTGATCGAGGGCGGGACCACGCGGCACACGATCCGCGTGCGCTCGAGCGACGGGCGCGAGCTGGTCTGGGAAGTCAATTCACAGCTCACGTTCGACGAAGAGGACGGCACCATCACCGGGCTGCACGCGATCGCGCGCGACGTGACCGAAGCCAAGCGGTTCGAGGCGCATCAGCGGCTGCTGATCGACGAACTCAACCACCGGGTGAAGAACACGCTGGCGATCGTCCAGGGCATTGCGCAGCAGACCTTCCGCATCGAGGAAGACATGGCGGCGGCGCGCGCCGCGTTCGAGGGGCGGCTGGCAGCGCTGTCCGAAGCGCACAATCTGCTCACGCGCGAACACTGGTCGCCGGTTTCGATGGCGCGGATCATCAGCGACGCGGTCGCGCCGCACGGCGGCGGCGAAGGCCGCTTCCTGCTCGACGGACCCGACCTCGCGCTCGCCCCCAAGACCGCGATCTCGCTGGCGCTGGCGGTGCACGAACTGGCGACCAACGCCGTCAAGCACGGTGCGCTTTCGGTGGCCGAGGGAGCGGTGACGATCCGCTGGAGCCGCGACACGGACCGACTGCTGCTCGAATGGACCGAGCGCGGCGGACCGCCCGTGCGCCACCCCGAACGCCGCGGCTTCGGCACGCGGATGATCGAGCGCGGACTGGCCGCCGAGCTGGGCGGCAGCGTCACGATCCACTTCGATCCGGAGGGGCTGCGCTGCACCGTCGAAGCGCCGATCCCGAGCGCGGCCGCATGAGCCGCCTTGCCGGAATCCGCGTGCTGATCGTCGAGGACGAGCCGGTCGTCGCGATGTGCCTCGAAGACATGCTGATGGCGCTTGGGTGCAGCGTGATCGGCCCCGCCGGACGGCTCGCCGAAGGACTGGCGCTCGCCCGCGACGCGCAGGCGGACGCCGCCGTTCTCGACATCAACCTGGCGGGCGAACGCAGCGACACGATCGCCGCGGCGCTGCGGGCGCGCGGCATCCCGTTCGTCTTCGCCAGCGGCTACGGCAATGCGCCCGCGGGCTTCGAGGAAGGCGTGCCGTTGCTCGGCAAACCCTATCGCGAAGCCGATCTGGCGGCGGCGCTGGAGCGCGTGCTGGCCTAGCCCGCGCTATTCGACGGTGACGGACTTGGCCAGGTTGCGCGGCTGATCGACGTCGGTGCCCTTGGCGACCGCGACATGATAGGCGAGCAGCTGGACCGGCACCGCATAGACCAGCGGCGCGATCAGCGGATGCACCTTGGGCATTTCGATCGTCGCCATCGCGTCCTCGCCGGCCTGGGCGAGCCCCTCGGCATCGCTGATGAGCACCACCTGCGCGCCGCGCGCCTGCGCCTCCTGCATGTTGGAAACGGTCTTGTCGAACAGCGGCCCCGACGGCGCCAGCACGATCAGCGGCACGGAATCGTCGATCAAGGCGATCGGCCCGTGCTTCATCTCGCCCGAGGCATAGCCCTCGGCATGGATGTAGCTGATTTCCTTGAGCTTCAGCGCGCCTTCGAGCGCCATCGGATATTCCGGACCGCGGCCCAGATACAGCACGTCGCGGGCACCGGCGATGGTATGCGCCATCGCCTCGATCTCGGCATCGTGCTGGAGCGCGGCGTTGATCGCGGCGGGCGCCTCGAGCAGATGGCGAACGATCTCGCGTTCCTCGCCTTCCGACAACAGCCCCCTGGCGCGAGCGAGATTGACCGCGAGCGCGGCCATGACCGCGAGCTGGCAGGTGAACGCCTTGGTCGAGGCGACGCCGATTTCCGGCCCGGCGTGCGTCGACAGCAGCAGATCGACCTCACGCGCCATCGAGCTGGTCGGCACGTTGATGATGCCGGCGGTGGTCATGCCGTTCGCCTTCATGTGGCGCAGCGCCGCCAGCGTGTCGGCGGTCTCGCCCGACTGGCTGACGACGACGCCGAGCGTGTTCGGCAGCAGCACCGGATCGCGATAGCGGAACTCGGACGCGACATCGACTTCGACCGGGAGCCGCGCGAACCGCTCGATCCAGTATTTGCCGATCATCCCGACATAGCTGGCGGTGCCGCAGGCGACGATCGCCACGCGCTCGGTGCCCGCCAGATCGAACGCCATGTCGGGCAGCGCCACGCGTTGCTCGACGGGCCGGACGTACGACGCGAGCGTCTGCGCCACCACCACCGGCTGCTCGAAGATTTCCTTAAGCATGAAGTGGCGGTGATTGCCCTTGTCGATCATCGCCGGGGACACGCCCGACGGCACGATCGCGCGCGTGACCGGGCGATTGTCGCGGTCATACACCTCGATGTCGGTGCGCGTCAGCACCGCCCAGTCGCCTTCGTCGAGATAGGCGATGCGCTGGGTCAGCCCCGCCAGCGCATGCGCGTCCGAACCGAGGTAATTCTCGCCCTCGCCATAGCCGACGGTCAGCGGCGCGCCCTGCCGCGCGGCGATCAGCAGATCGGGCTGGTTCGCGAACAGAAAGGCAATGGCGAACGCGCCGTGCAGCCGGGGCAGCACCGCGGCGACCGCGTCCTGCGGCGACTTGCCCGCCTTGAGTTCACGGTCCACCAGATGCGCGACCACTTCGGTGTCGGTCTGGCTGTTGAACGTGCGCCCGTCGGCGATCAGTTCGTCGCGCAGCGGTTTGAAATTCTCGATGATGCCGTTGTGAACGATCGTGACGTCGCCGACGATGTGCGGGTGCGCATTATCCTCGGTCGGCGCGCCGTGCGTCGCCCAGCGAGTGTGCGCGATGCCGATCGTGCCGGGCAGCGGATCCTCCGCCAGCCGCGCGCCCAGCTTCGCCAGCTTGCCCTCGGCGCGGCGGCGCAGGATCGCGCCGTCGTGCAGCGTCGCGATTCCGGCCGAGTCATAGCCGCGATATTCGAGCCGCTTCAGCCCGTCGAACAAGCGACCAGCGACGTCTTCCGCGCCCAGAATACCGACAATACCGCACATGCGCTTGGCGTTCCTTTTCGGTCAGCGGGGGAAATTGGTGTCGACGAAGGTGCGGGCGAATTCGACCGGATCGGGCTCCTTGCCGACCGTCTGGACGAACCGCACCCGGCCCTTCTCCCAGACTTCGCGGATCGCACCCTGCATCCCTTCGGGAAACTGCATCTCGCGCACCACGATCTCGCGCCAGCTTCCCTGCACGCCATAGCTGTCGCGCAGCTGCGGCTCGATCGCGGTCAGCGCCGCCTCGGCGGTGGTGTCGAGCGCGTCGATCGCATCGAGGACGTAGCTGTCGAGGAGCTTGAGGAACGGCTTGCCTTCGTAACGATCGGTCATGTGCTTCCTTTCCGTGCGGCCATGCGCTCGCGGAAGCGTCGGGCCCAGCCGGGCCGCGCCTCCTGCGTGCCGCGCGCCACGGCCAGCGCATCGGCTTCGACATTCGCGGTGATCACCGACCCGGCACCGATCATCGCGCCCGCGCCCACCGAGACGGGGGCGACAAGCGCAGTGTTCGATCCGACGAAGGCCCCCGCCCCTATCTCGGTGCCGTATTTGCCGAACCCGTCATAGTTGCAGGTGATCGTCCCGGCGCCGATGTTGGCGCCGGCGCCGATCACCGCATCGCCCAGATAGGTGAGGTGGTTCGCCTTCGCACCCTTGCCGAGAACCGCTTTCTTCGTCTCGACGAAATTGCCGATCCGCGCGCCCTCGCCCAGCTGCGTGCCGGGGCGCAGCCGCGCGAAGGGGCCGACCGATGCGCCCGACCCGATCGTCGCGCCTTCGATGTGGCAGAAGGCGTGGATCGTCGCACCGTCGGCGATCGCCACGCCGGGTCCGAACACCACATTGGGCCCGATCGTCACGTCGCGGCCGATCGCCGTATCGTGCGCGAACCACACGGTTTCGGGCGCAGTCAAGGTGGCGCCCTCGGCCATCGCGCGCGCGCGGCGGGCCGATTGCCATTCGGATTCGAGCGCCGCCAGCTCGCCGCGGCTGTTCACACCCGCCACTTCCCGCGCGTCGGTTTCGATCACTGCGCTGTGGCGGCCGTCGGCAGCGGCGAGCACGACGATATCGGGCAGATAATATTCGCCGGCGGCGTTGTCGTTGCCTACCCGCCTAAGCAGCGCAAACAGGTCTGCGGAACGAACCGCCATCAGTCCCGAGTTGCAGAGCGTCTCCGCGCGCTCCTGCGCGGTCGCGTCCTTGAACTCGACCATCTTGGCGATCCGCCAGTCGGGATCGGCGATCACGCGGCCATAGGCGCCCGGATCCGCGGGCCGGAAGCCGAGCACGACGGCGGCGGGCGCATCGTCGCCGTGCAGCCGATCGAGCATCCGCCGCATCGTGGCGGGCGTCACCAGCGGCACATCGCCATAGAGGATCAGGACGTCGCCCGCGAAACCGGCGAGCGGCGCTTCCGCCTGCGCGACGGCATGGCCGGTGCCGAGCTGTTCGGCCTGGTGCACCGTCTCGGCGCCATGCGGGTGTACCGCCGCCTCGACCTGCTCGCGCCCGGCGCCGACGACGACGATCGTCCGCTCGGGTGCCAGCGCGCCCACGCTGGCGACGAGATGCAGCAGCATCGGCCGTCCGGCGATCGGATGGAGCACCTTGTGGAGATCGGATTTCATCCGCGTCCCCTTGCCCGCGGCAAGGATCACGGCGGCTACCGGCGTGGTCATGCAAGCCTCCTGAAGCCCTGCCCCTGCCATGATCTCCTTGCCAATTCCATAGCGATGCTGGCACCAGCGCCGCCATGGCATCCTTCCCCTTCGACATCGTCGGTTTCGATCTGGACGGAACCCTGCTGGACACCAGCGCCGACCTGACCGCCGCCGTGAACCATGCGCTCGCCGCGGCGGAGCGCCCGCTGCTGACGTCCGCCGACGTGGTGCCGATGGTGGGCGGCGGCGCGAAGAACATGCTGCGCCAGGCGCTCGATGCGACCGGCGGATGCCCGGACGACGAGTTCCGCCGCCTCTACAAGCTGCTGCTCGGCCATTATGAGGAGCATATCGCCGACGGCACTCGGCCCTTTCCGGGCATGATCGACGCACTCGACCGGCTCGACGCGCTGGGCGTGACCACCGCCGTCGTCACCAACAAGTTCGAAGGCTTCGCCGAAAAGCTGCTCGGCGCGCTCGGCCTGCGCGAGCGCTTCGCCTGCCTGATCGGCGGCGACACGATGGGCAAGGGCTTCGCCAAGCCGCATCGCGCTCCGATCGACGAGATGATCCGCCGCTGCGGCGGCGGCCGCGCGGCATTCGTGGGCGATTCGATCTACGACATGGGCGCGGCGCGGAACGCAGGCGTTCCGGCGATCGCAGTCAGCTTCGGCTTCCTGCTCGGCCCGGTCGAGGAGCTTGGCGCGGATGCAGTGATCGACCACTACGAGGATCTCGTCCCGACGCTGCTCAGCCTGGCGAATGGCCCTTCCTGAACTTGGTCCAGAGATGCCGCGCCAGCAGATGCGGCGGCATCCGCAGCCGGTGCGACCGGATGTAGAAGCCGAGGCGAGTGGCCTTCCGGATCTGGCGTCCCCATCCGTCGCGCGCAGTCAACCGGCGCAGATAGAGACGATCCGCCCCGACCAGCCTCGACTGCTCGCCGGTATAGAGGGCCGCCCGCAGCCGCAGCGCGCGGGCCATCTCCGCCTCCAGCCCATGCAGCCTGGCGCGCGCTTCCAGCCGCTCGGCGAACCCCGGCCCGCCGAACTCGTCGAGCAGGCAGTGGATGTCCCACAGATTGCGCATGCCGCCCGCCAGATCACCGTCGGCGAACAGATGCGCGGCGGCGTGGCACAGCAGATCCTCGGGCGAAGGGATGCGCAGTCCGTTCGCCAGCGGGCGCGCATCGGCCAGCATCGCGGCGGCATCGGGCGTGATCCGCGCAGTGAGCGGCAGGATCGTGTGATGCACGTCGATCATCCGGTCACGCTCGCGATGGATCAGCGGCGGCAGCTCGTGCATCCATCTCCGGTAATAGGCGTCATCATAGGGATCGGGCTTCACCCATTCCCATCCCGCCGCGATCAGCGCCGTTTCGGCTTCGTCGATCCGGTCGCGCGGCACCAATATGTCGAGGTCGCCGATCTGGCGCCCGCGCCCTGCCGAAAGGCCCGCCGCGACGAAGGCGGTACCCTTGAGCAGCATCACCGGCATTCCGCTCGGCGCCAGCGCGCGACGCGCCATCTCCGCTTCCCACAGCGCGACGACGCGCCCCTGCTCGGCCGAAGCCCGCGCGTCGGCAAGGATGCGGCGAACCGCCTCGGGAATCGGCAACCCTTCGAGCCGCTGCGCGAGCGTGCCGATCAGCTGCTCGGCGCGCGCGATGGCAAGCAATGCGGTCCAGCCGGCGGAATCGAGCGCGGCGGTCGAGCCGGGATCGCGCAGCGCTGCGGCGAGAAGGCGGCCGTCGTGCCTCACAACGCGCTCCAGATTCGCTCGATCTGGGCGAGCGCGGTCTGCGCGTCGGGATAGTCGATCGCCCGCGCGGGCACGTCGCGCACCAGCCGAGTGAGCGATTCGAACCCGCGTTCGCCGAGCGCGGTATAGTTGGTCGACGCCTGAGTCAGCCGAACGAAGGTCTCGCTCGGCAGCACCGGCCGCTCGGCCGCCTCGAAGCCGAAGCGCGGGAACAGGATCAGCGCGGGATCGGCCGGCTCGGCCATTGCGGCGATGGCGCGGGCATCGGGAACCAGGTGACGGATCGCTCCCTTCGGCGTGCCCTCCAGCCGCGGGCCGAAGCGCGCCCGGGGCAGCGCCGCCTCGGCCACGGCAATGCCTTCGTTCTTCAGGCTGACCAGCCGGGGAAAGGCGTGGACACGGCCGGTCGCCGGATCGACGAGCGCGAACTCGTCACCCATCAGGCGCCAGCCGCCCGCCATCAGCAGCGCCGCCAGCGTCGATTTGCCCGCGCCCGAGATGCCGGTCATCAGGATCGTCCGCCCCTCGCGCTCGGCAGTGGCCGCATGGAGCAACAGATAGCGCCGCTGGCCGAGCGCCATCTGGAGGTTCATCCCCATCTCGGCGGCGAGCAGCCCCTGCGCCAGCGGCAGCGGGGCGGCATCGGGAATGACGAAGTCGCCACCGATCTGCACCGAAGGCCGCAATATGCGCCGCCACGGCCGCGCCGCGAAAAGATGGACGTTGAAATCGGGGATATCGTCGTCGGGCTGCGGATAGTCGGAATAGAGCGCGCGCACGGCGGCGACCGGACCGCGCCAATCGCTGCCGATCCGAAAGCCGATCGGGCCGATACGAAGCGATGCCGCGTGCCTCACAGCCGCTCCACCAGCCCGGCCGCAGCCAGTTCGTCCAGCCGCACCGCCAGCGCGACCGGATCGGCGTCGCCCAGCTCGTAGCGGGCGGTCAGACGACCCAGAAGATCGGGCGCGGTCAGCACCTCCTCCCCCAGCGCCTCGAGGATCTCGGGAACAGGCGAGTCGACGACATGCGTGATGCCGGAGGCGCGGTGGAACACCAAAGTCAGCGCGTCGAGCGGCACGATCCGCAGCGTCGCGGCATCGGCAGCGCGATAGCGATTGGCGGTCACGGCTCCTTCCCCCTTCGTGCCGAGCCGGATGAGGCACTGCCCTTCACTTCAACCGAGCAATGCGGAAAGCCCAGGCGCCTCAGCCCCGCGGCATCTGCAGCGAAGCGAAGCAAGTGAAGCCGCTGGTGCCCGACTGAAGCCGGCGGATATAATTGGTATAGGCGCGGCTCTGCTCATAGGTGGTGCCCGGCAGCGTGCCGCCCGACAGCGCCCGCTTCACGTCCTCGCCCTTGAACGACATGCCGGTGGGCGGAAACGCGCCCGGCGTGCCCGGCGGCACCAGCGATCCGTCGGGCGCGATATAATTGCCCGCGCGGCCCGGATCGGGGACGGGAATCTCGCAGTTCATCACCGAGGCGCTGGTCTGCGCGAGTGCCGGGCGAATCGAGACGATCGCCGTCGCCCCCGCGGCGCCCAGCATCAGCGCGCGGCGGCGTGTGGTGCCTTGCGGTTCGGGAGGTGCTTCGTCCGCCATCGCTGTCCTTGTGCCCGATCGGTCTTTCGCAAAGGTAAAGCATCGAAGCGCCTACCGCGACCGCGAAAACTTCGGCTAGAGGAGACGCGATGGTGACCCCCCGAGGATTGCGCGGACTGACGGCACTGGCGATCGCCGGGCTGGCGGCGCTGATGAGCTTTGTCGTCACGGCCAATGTCGAGGCCAGCATGATCGTGCTGGTGTGCGCGGTTGTGGCCGCGCTCGTGGCCCTGGGAACGCCCGAATCGGAAAACCGGACCGCGCGGGCGGCGCCGCCTCCTGCCGAAGCGCTTCCAGCGCCGCCGATGACCGAAGTGATCGAGGCGATCGCCGAGCCGGTTCTGATCGTGGTGGAAAATCGCGTGGTTTCGGCGAACCGCGCCGCCCGTGCGCTGCTCGGCCGACATATTCTCGATCAGGACGTCCGGCTGGCGATCCGCCACCCGGCGGCCGCCGAGCGCCTGCTGAAGCCCGACGACCAGACCCCGGGTGCGCCGATCCACCTCGTCGGCCTGGGCACGCGAGAGCAGCGGTGGGAGATGCGGGTGCGCAACGTCGGCTTCGGCCAGCGAATCGTGCATCTGATCGACCGCACCGGCAGCTATGCCGCCGACCGCATCCGAGTCGATTTTGTCGCCAATGCCAGCCACGAGCTGCGCACTCCGCTGGCCTCGCTGCTCGGCTATATCGAGACGCTGGGCGAGGAAGCGGGCGACGATCCGGCGGTGCGCAACCGTTTCCTGCGAATCATGCACGACGAAGCCAAGCGCATGCAGCGGCTGATCGACGATCTCATGTCGCTCTCGCGAATCGAAGCGGAGAAATATCGCGCGCCCGACCAGTCGGTCGATCTCGCGGGGCTGATCGAGGAGGTCCGCGCCGAGCTTTCCGCCACCGCCGACGCCCGCGCGACCGACCTGTGCACCGTCATCCACGACGTTCCGCCGGTTCGCGGGGATCGCGCGCAGCTGAGCCAGGTGCTGCACAACATCGTCGGAAATGCCATGAAATACGGCCGGGAAGGCACGCCCGTCACGGTCACGCTGCGCCAGGAGACGCCGTCGATGGTGACGATCACCGTCACCGACGAAGGCGAGGGAATCGCGCTCGAGCATATCCCGCGGCTCACCGAGCGCTTCTACCGAGTCGATTCGGGCCGGAGTCGCGCCATGGGCGGCACCGGATTGGGCCTCTCGATCGTCAAGCACATCGTCGAGCGCCACCGCGGCCGAATGGACATTAGCAGCGAGACGGGCAAGGGAACGACCGTGTCTGTGCTACTGCCTCCGCATGGGGTGTCATGAAGACGTAACCGTGCTGCAACAGAGGCGGGCGCGAACGAGTGCCATCCCCATGCGGCGCTCCACCTTGCTTCCCAATTCCAGGAGACAGTGATGCTCGGCAGGCTGGCTATTATCGCAACGGCGGCGGTGGCGCTGTCGGCGTGCGGCGACAGCGGCGGCGTGCGCGACCAGATCAAGGCAGTCGGCTCGTCCACGGTCTATCCGTTCACGACTGCCGTTGCCGAGGCCTATGTCAATCAGGACCCCAGCCGGTCCGCGCCGGTCATCGAATCGATCGGCACCGGCGGCGGCATCGATCGCTTCTGCGACGGCATCGGGCCGGATTTCCCCGACATCGCGAACGCCTCGCGCCGCATCAAGGCGAGCGAATATGCCCGCTGCCAGGCCAACGCCGTCGGCAACATCATGGAAGTGCAGATCGGCATGGACGGCGTGGCGCTCGCCGAGTCGCTTCAGGGGCCGCAGATGCAGCTCACCAAGAAGGACGTCTATCTCGCCCTCGCCGCCAATCCGCGCGGCCAGCCGAACACCGCGCGCACCTGGCGGGACGTGAACCCCTCGCTGCCCGACGTGCCGATCGCGGTCTACGGCCCGCCGTCGACCAGCGGCACGCGCGATGCGCTGGCGGAGCTGATCATGGAGCCGGGCTGCCTGGAGGCATATCCGGAAGCCGAGCAGCTCGAGGACGAGCAGCAGGAGAATGTCTGCATCCGGGTGCGCAGCGACGCCGCCTACATCGATTCGGGCGAGAACGACAATCTGATCGTCCAGAAGCTCGCCGCGAACCCCAATGCCATCGGCATCTTCGGCTACAGCTATCTGGAGGAGAATCAGGATCGCCTGCGCGGCGTGCCGATCGACGGCGTGGAGCCAAGCTACGACACGATCGCCGCGCGCGAATATCCGGGCGCGCGCCCGCTGTTCCTCTACGTCAAGGACAAGCACATGAACGCGGTTCCGGGCCTTCCAGAATATCTGCGGCTGTTCTCGACCATGTGGGGCCCCGACGGCGAGCTCGTCCGCCGCGGCATGATCGCCGCCCCGGCCGAGGTCCGGCAGCGTTCTGCCGAGATCATCGAACAGCGCATCCCGCTCGATCCCGCCGAACTGCAGTGACCATGGTCGCCGCCATTCGCCCACGCACCCAACTCTTGCTCGAGTCGACGCTGCCGTGAACTTTTACCTCCTGCTGATCCTGATCGGCGGCCTGGGCCTGATCGGCTGGCTGACGGCGCGCACCCGCGCCGCCGGCTTCGATCGCGGCCGGCAGAAGCGGCTGCATTCACTGCCCTCGCAGCACGGCTGGTACGTCGCGATCTGGACGATCGTGCCGCCGCTGATCTTCCTCGGCATCTGGAGCGTCGTCAGCACCGGACTCGTGAGCGAGGCGGTGATGCAGCATCCCGCCGCGGCCGAGCTTCCCGCTTTCGCCTTCGAGCGCGACGCCGTGCTGAGCGAAGCCTCGCGCCTCGCCGCCAATCCCGATGCGGGTGCGTTCAACCCGCTTGCCGAGCAGCTTGCCCCGGTGATGGCGGCGGCGCAGACGCGCTATGCCTGGATCGGCACCGCGCTGGCGATCGTGCTCGCCTTCGCCGGCGGCGCCTTCGCCTACACACGGGTTCAGGCGGGCTTCAAGGCGCGCTCGCGCGTCGAGCGCTCGGTGATGCTGCTGCTGCTGATCGCCTCGCTGATCGCGATCCTGACGACTGTCGGCATCTTCCTGTCGCTGCTGTGGGAATCGCTGCGCTTCTTCTCGATCGTACCGATCACCGATTTCCTGCTGGGCACGCTGTGGAGTCCGCAGGTGATCGACCCCGCCGATCCGGGTGAGACGCTGGGCGCGGTTCCGCTGTTCTGGGGCACCTTCTTCATCGGCGCGGTGATCGCGATGATCGTCGCGATCCCGTTCGGGCTGATGAGCGCGATCTATCTCACCCAATATGCCGCACCGCGGGTGCGCCGCTGGATGAAGCCGATCCTGGAGATCCTCGCCGGCGTGCCCACGGTCGTCTACGGCTATTTCGCCGCGCTCACCGTCGCGCCGGCGGTGCGCGATCTCGCGGTGTCGCTCGGCTATACCTATGCCTCGTCGGAAAGCGCGCTGGCGGCCGGCGTTGTAATGGGGGTGATGATCATCCCGTTCGTCTCGTCGATGGCCGACGATTCGATCGCCGCAGTGCCCAGCGCGATGCGCGACGGCAGCCTGGCGATGGGCGCGACGACATCGGAAACGATTCGCCGCGTGCTGCTGCCCGCGGCACTGCCCGGCGTAATGGCGGGCATCCTGCTCGCCGTCAGCCGCGCGATCGGCGAGACGATGATCGTGGTGATGGCCGCATCCGGCGCGGCCAACATCACGCTCAATCCGTTCGAGAGCACGACCACCGTGACCAAGCAGATCGTCGATCTGCTGACCGGCGAGGCGGAGTTCGACAGTCCGAAGACGCTCGCCGCCTTCGCGCTCGGCCTCACGCTGTTCCTGGTCACGCTCCTTCTCAACATCGTCGCGCTGCGCGTCGTCAAACGGTATCGCGAAGCCTATGAGTGAGTCCCTCGTCCCCGAGACGCCGACGCTCTCGCCCAAGGAGCCGGCGGCCCGCCAGCCGACCGACTGGCGCACCGACGCGATGCAGGCGCGCATCCGCAAACGCTATGCACGCGAGCGGCGCTTTCGGCTGCTCGGGCTGGCGGCGGTGGTGCTTTCGGCCGCATTCCTCGCCTTCCTGCTGGTGACGATGATCGCCCAAGGCGCGCGGGGCTTCACCCGGACCGAGATCGCGTTGCCGATCGATTTCGCCGGCGCCGGCTTCGAAGTCGATCGAGCCGCGCTCGACGCACCCGGCGCCGATCTGGCGCTGGCGGGCGCCGGGCTCGAGAACGTCACGCGCGCGGCGGCAGTGGCGGCGTTCGGCGAACAAGGCGAGAGCTATATCGCACAGAGCGCCTGGACCCATGTCCGCGAGGCAGTGAAGGACGATCCCTCGATCCTCGACGGCCGGCCGGTGATCGACGTTCCCGCCTCGACCGACATCGACCTGGCCGTGAGCGGCCAGGGAACCCCCGAGGCGCTGGCCGCGGTCGAGCGGCTGGAGGCGGCGGGCGCGCTGAACCGCGGCTTCAACTGGGGTTTCCTGACCGAATCGGATTCGACCGATCCCACGCAGGTCGGCATCTGGGGCGCGCTCAAGGGATCGCTGCTGACGATGCTGGTGACGTTCCTGATCGCCTTCCCCGTCGGCGTGCTCTCGGCGATCTATCTCGAGGAATATGCGCCGCGGAACCGGTGGACCGACCTCATCGAAGTGTCGATCAACAATCTGGCCGCGGTGCCGTCGATCATCTTCGGCCTGCTCGGCCTCGCGGTGTTTCTCGGCACCTGGAACCTGTTCGGCACCCAGGTCGGGCCGCTGCTGCCGCGTTCGGCGGCGCTGGTCGGCGGGCTCACGCTCGCGCTGATGATCATGCCGGTGATCGTCATCGCCAGCCGAAACGCGATCAAGGCGGTGCCCCCGTCGATCCGCGACGCGGCGCTGGGCATCGGCGCGAGCCGGGTGCAGGTGGTGTTCCATCACGTGCTGCCGCTCGCGCTGCCGGGCATCCTTACCGGCACGATCATCGGCATGGCCCGCGCCCTCGGCGAGACGGCGCCGCTGCTGCTGATCGGGATGCGTGCCTTCATCGTCAATCCGCCGGACACGCTGACCGATCCGGCGACGGTACTGCCCGTCCAGATCTTCCTCTGGTCGGACGAAGTGAGCCGCGGCTTTGTCGAAAAGACGTCTGCCGCGATCATCGTGCTGCTGGCGTTCCTGCTCGCGATGAACAGCCTCGCCATCTATCTTCGCAACCGATTCGAAACCCGCTGGTGATTGAGATGACCAATATGGACGTGAGCCGAGAGGCCATCGAAACCGCACGCGCCGAGGCCACCTCGCCGGGCGAAACCAAGCTTTCGACGCGGGACGTGCACGTTTTCTACGGCAGCAACGAAGCGATCAAGGGCGTGTCGATCGACATCGACATGGAGAATGTGACTGCCTTCATCGGTCCGTCGGGCTGCGGCAAGTCGACCTTCCTGCGCACGCTCAACCGGATGAACGACACGATTCCGATCGCACGGGTCGAGGGGCTCATCACGCTCGACGGCGAGGATATCTATTCGCCCGAGATGGACGTGGTGCAGCTGCGCGCGCGGGTCGGCATGGTGTTCCAGAAGCCGAACCCCTTCCCCAAGTCGATCTACGAGAATGTCGCCTATGGCCCGCGCATCCACGGGCTTGCGGCGTCGAAGCGCGACATGGACGAGATCGTCGAGCGCTCGCTGCGCCGCGCCGGCCTTTGGGAGGAAGTGAAGGACCGGCTTTCCGACAGCGGCACCGCCCTTTCGGGCGGCCAGCAGCAGCGGCTGTGCATCGCGCGCGCGATCGCGGTCGATCCCGAAGTGATCCTGATGGACGAACCCTGCTCGGCACTCGATCCGATCGCCACCGCGAAGATCGAGGAACTGATCGGCGAGCTGCGCGGCCGCTATGCCATCGTGATCGTGACCCACAACATGCAGCAGGCGGCACGCGTTTCGCAGCGCACTGCCTTCTTTCACCTCGGGCATCTGGTCGAATACGGTGTGACTTCCGATATCTTCACCAATCCCAAGGAAGAACGGACGACTGATTACATCACCGGCCGTTACGGCTAAGGAAGCGTAATGCGTACCATGACCGAACATACCGTGAAGGCTTTCGACGACGAGCTGAGCGAGCTTCGCGGCCTCGTCGCCCAGATGGGCGGTCTTGCCGAACAGGCGATCACCGGCGCGATCGAGGCGCTGCGGCGGCACGACCTCGAAGGAGCCGCCAGCGTCGCCGCGGGCGACAAGAAGATCGACGCGCTCGAGAATGAGATCGAGCGGCTCGCCATCCGCCTCATTGCGCTGCGTGCCCCCCTCGCCGACGACCTGCGCGAAGTGGTCGCCGCGCTCAAGATCGCGGGTGTGCTGGAGCGGGTCGGCGACCATGCCAAGAACATCGCGCGGCGCGTGGCGATCATCGAGGATCACGGCGAGATCGAGCCGCTGTCGGTGCTGCCCGCGATGGCGGGCATGGCCAGCGACATGCTGCACGACGTGCTCGATGCCTTCGCCGCGCGCGATGCGGCGGTCGCGGTGGAGATCTGCGAACGCGACAAGGCGGTCGACGATTTCTACAATTCCATCTTCCGGGCGCTCGTCACGTTCATGATGGAGAATCCCAAGAGCATCACTCAGGCGGCGCATCTGCTGTTCGTCGCCAAGAATCTCGAGCGGATCGGCGATCAGGCGACCAATGTCGCCGAAATGGTCTATTATGCTGCGACCGGGAGCCATATGGGCGAGCGCGAGCGCGGCGAGAGCCCGCTGACCGACTGAGCTATCGGGGACGGGAAATGGCGCGCGTGAAGATGCTGCTGGTCGAGGACGATGCGGCGCTGGCCGAACTCCTCATTTACCATTTCAAGCGCGAGGACTTCGAGGTCAAGCATACCCCGGACGGCGAGGAAGCGCTGCTGCTCGCCAAGGAGGCCACGCCGGATATCGTCCTGCTCGACTGGATGGTCGAAGGGCTGTCGGGCATCGAAGTGTGCCGTCGCCTGCGCCGCATGCCCGAGACGGCGAACGTGCCGATCATCATGCTCACCGCGCGCGGCGAGGAAGAGGATCGCGTGCGCGGGCTGGAAACCGGCGCCGACGATTATGTGACCAAGCCGTTCAGCCCGCGCGAGCTGGTCGCGCGGGTCGGCGCGGTGCTGCGGCGCGTGCGCCCCGCGCTCGCCGGCGAGCAGCTCACCTATGCGGACATCGAAATGGACACGGTGGGCCACAAGGTGCGCCGCGGCGGCGAGGTCGTCCCGCTCGGCCCCACCGAGTTCCGCCTGCTCAAGCATTTCCTCGAGCATCCCGGCTGGGTCTTCTCGCGCGAGCGGCTGCTCGATGCGGTTTGGGGCCATGACAGCGACATCGAAAGCCGCACTGTCGACGTCCACATCCGGCGGCTGCGCAAGGCCATCAACGCGGGCGACAAGCCGGATATCATCCGGACCGTGCGCTCCGCCGGCTACGCGCTCGATTCGGGCAGCTGAACGAGCGTCCCACCGGGCTTGGAGACTTTCGCCGCCTTCCGCGTTGGCCAGGGGAGCATATCGCTCATCGTCGAAACCAAGAGGAGAAGGTCAATGAAGCTGATTGCTCTTGCAGCAGCGTTCGCGCTGGCGGCTCCCGCTGCCGCCCAGACCGCGCCCATGAACCAGGATGCACCGAAACAGCAGCCGGGGAGCAACACTGCGCCCCAGCCGCTCGACGCGGAGAACATGGCGGGCTACATGCCGACGACGCCGCTCTACAGCGGGCCGGTCACGCCGCAGACGCGGGTCATATTCCGCCCTTCCACGATGACGCCGGATCAGGCGTTTCCGCCGCCGCAGCCGCTGGCGAGCTATCCGCCCTGCGGCCCCAACCAATATGACAACTGCATGCAGCGCTGAGGCTGCCTGCGTCCCGCGGAGCCCGGCTCCGCGGGACGCGCATTGCGCATCTCACACGAAACGGTAGCAAGGCGCGACTCGAATCCAGCATGAGGAGCGCCCTGCAATGACCATCCGCTTCGACGACAAAGTCGCCATCGTCACCGGCGCAGGAGGCGGGCTCGGCCGTGCCTATGCGCTCGAGCTGGCGAAGCGTGGCGCCAAAGTGGTGGTCAATGATCTGGGCGGCGCGCGCGACGGCACCGGCCATTCGGACGCCGCGCTCCAGGTCGTCGAAGAGATCAAGGCCGCCGGCGGCGAAGCGATGTCGAACGGCGGCAGCGTCACCGAATATGACCAGATGGTCGAAATGGTCGCCAAGGCCAAGGAAGCCTGGGGCGGCGTTCACATCCTGATCAACAACGCCGGCGTGCTGCGCGACAAGAGCTTCGCCAAGATGGAGCCGGAGGATTTCCGCTTCGTCGTCGACGTCCATCTCAACGGATCGGCCAACGTCACCAAAGCGGTATGGGAGACGATGCGCGAGCAGGCCTATGGCCGCATCCTGATGACCGCATCGTCGACCGGCCTGTTCGGAAACTTCGGTCAGGCCAATTACGGCGCGGCCAAGCTCGGCCTCGCGGGCCTCACCAAGACGCTCTATCTCGAAGGCGCCAAGTACAACATCCGAGTCAACACGCTGGCGCCGGTCGCCGGCACGCGCATGACCGAAGACATCCTGCCCGAAGAAGCGTTCAAGCTGTTCGCACCGGAGAATGTCGCCCCCGCCGCACTGTATCTCGTGTCGGAGGATGCCCCCTCGAACGCCATCGTGGGCGCCGGAGCGGGCGTGTTCCAGGCCTCCTACGTCACGCTGACGCCGGGGGTTCGCCTCAGCGGAGAGGAACTGTCTCCCGAGGGCGTGGCGGCGCACTGGGCGCAGATCACCGACCGTTCGGGCGAGATCGTGCCCAATTCGGGCACCGAACAGTCGATGCTCATCATGGGCAAGTTGCAGGGCTGACCGCAACTGTATTGCCGATGCAATACAGTAATGCTACCCTCCCCCGTCAACAGGGAGGAATGCCATGTACAGCGAAAGCGACATCGCCCAGGCGGTCGAGGCGGGAGTGCTCTCCCCCGAGGCCGCCGCAGCGTTCCGCGACCATGTCGCCGCCGGCCGCTCGGCGCCGGCGGTCGATGAAGAACATTTCCGGCTGCTTTCCGGCTTCAACGACATCTTCGTCGCGATCGCGGCGACGCTGATGCTGGTCGCGGCGGCGCGGATCGGCGCGCTGATGGGAACGCTGCCCGGCGCCGGCGGAGATACGCCGCAACAGGTCGGCCTCGCCTTCACCGGCGGCGGCCTCGCCGTTGCGGCGCTTGCCTGGCTGCTCGCCGAATATTTCACCCGCAAGCGCCGCATGGCGCTCCCCAGCATCCTGCTGCTGCTCGCCTTCGTCAGCGGCACCTTCATCGGGCTGAGCGGCATCGGCGTGATGAACGGCGAGAATCTCAAGGTCGCGCTCGACGTTTCGGGCGAAGTCGAGGAACGCCAGCTCGCCGCGTCGATCGCTGCGATCGTCGCGCTGCTGACCAGCATCGCCGCCTGGCTGCACTGGAAGCGGTTCGTGGTGCCGATCACCGTCGCCGCCGGCGCCGCCGCGCTGGTCGCGGTGGTGGTCGCGCTGATCCTGGGCTTCGTGCCCGGCGCAGATCGCTGGCTGAACCCGCTGCTGCTGGTTGCGGGCGTGCTCGTGTTCCTGCTCGCGATGCGCTGGGACATGTCGGATCTCGAGCGGCGGACCCGCCGTTCGGACGTCGCCTTCTGGCTGCACCTCGCCGCCGCGCCGCTGATCGCGCATCCGGTGTTCCACATGCTCGGCGTGTTCGACGGCGCGATCCCGGTCGGCATGGCGCTGCTGGTGGTGGCGCTCTACGTCGCCTTCGCCTTCGTGGCGCTGGCGGTCGATCGGCGCGCGCTGCTCGTCTCGTCGCTGATCTATGTGCTCTACGCGATGTACACGCTGTTCAACCAATCGGGCGCAGTCGAACTGAGCGCGGCACTCACTGCACTCGTGATCGGATCGGCGCTGCTGACGCTGTCGGCCTTCTGGCAGCCGATGCGGCGCGGCGTGGTGAGTCTGCTCGGCGGGCTCGACGCGCGGCTGCCGCCGGTCCACCGGCCCGAATACGCCTGACCGGAGGGGGAGCACTCGCCTTCCTTCGCGGGAGGCGAGCGCTACTCCGCGACCAGCTTCATCAGCCGGCGCTCGACCGGCGCGAGAACGGGGCCCAGTTCGTGGCCCCGTTTCAGCACCAGCCCGGCTTCGTTGACGAGCGCCCACATTCCCTGGCGGTTGCGCAGCGCGGGCCGCTTCTCGACCCGGAACTCGGGGTTCTCGGCGGTCCGGCGGAACGCCGAGAAAACCGCCGCGTCGCGCCCCAGGTCGATCGCATAATCCTTCCAGTGCCCCGCTGCGACCATTCGGCCGTAGAGATCGAGGATCCGGGTAAGCTCGGCGCGGTCGAACCCGACCTGCGCGGGATGGCGAAGCGGAAGCGGCGTTACAGTACCCATCAGGCGCGGTCGCGGTGCTCCTCGCGCTCGGCGAGCAATTCGTCGAGCCGCTTGCGCAGCGTTTCGATCTCGCAGCGCATGATCTCGAGCTTCTGCGTCGCCGGATCGAACATCTCGCTGCACGGCGTGCCATAGGGCACGAAATCGCGCTGCCAGGTTTCCGCTTCGACCAGTGTGGGCCGCGCCGGAATGCCGACCACCACCGCGCCCTCGGCCACGTCCTTGGTGACGACCGCATTGGCGCCCACCCGCGCGCGCGGACCCAGCGTGATCGGCCCCAGCACCTGCGCGCCCGACCCGATGATCGCGCCGTCCTGCACCGTGGGATGCCGCTTGCCCGCGACACCATTGTCCGGGCTGGTGCCGCCCAGCGTGACGTTCTGATAGATGGTCACATTGTCGCCGATGTGCGCGGTCTCGCCGATCACGGTGAAGCCGTGATCGATGAAGAAATTGCGCCCGATCGTCGCGCCCGGATGAATGTCGATCGCGGTCATCCAGCGCGACCAGTGATTGACGAAGCGCGCCGCCAGGAACCAGCCGTTGCGATAGAAGCGGTGCGCGATGCGATGGTAGAAGAGCGCCCACACCCCCGGATAGGTGAGGATCTCCAGCCGCGATCGCGGCGCGGGATCGCGCGCCTTGATGGAATCGAGATAGGTTTTGAGACGCTGGAACATGGGCCTGGCCCCCTCTTCGTTCTGCGCTTCAATCTAGGGAAGCGCGTGCGCGATTGCCAGAAGGCCCGGTGTCGCGGCTTGGCAGGGCTAAACACGAACTGTCTTGCCGCCCCTGCGGCCGCGCGCCATCCCGTGGCTGCAGCATAGCTCGCGAAAGGCCCGAATGCTCGACGGATTGGATTTGAGCGCCCTCCTCCCCTATCTCGCCGTGGGCTTCGCGGCGCAGATGGTGGACGGCGCGCTCGGCATGGCATTCGGCGTGATCTCCAGCACCCTGCTGGTGAGCGTGCTCGGCGTTCCCCCGGCGACAGCCTCGGCCGGCGTCCATATCGTCGAAAGCTTCACCACCGGCGTTTCGGGGATCAGCCACGCGCTGCATCGCAACGTCAACTGGCGCCTGTTCCTGCGGCTGTTGATCCCCGGCATGATCGGCGGCGTGCTGGGCGCCTATGTGCTCACGTCGCTCGAGGCCTCGGTCACGCGGCCGTTCGTGATGGGCTATCTGGCGCTGATCGGCGTCTATCTGCTGTTCCGCGCGCTGCGCTTTCCGCCGCCGCCGCGCGATCCCCGCATCGTCGAGCCGCTCGGGCTTGCCGGCGGCTTCCTCGACGCGGCGGGCGGCGGCGGCTGGGGGCCGGTCGTCACGTCGAACCTGCTGGTCCAGGGCGCGCTTCCGCGCACCACGATCGGGACGGTGAACACGGTGGAATTCTTCCTCACCATCACCATCTCCGCCGCCTTCCTGGTGCAGATCGGCATCGAGGGGCTGAGCCATGAGTTCCTCCACCCGGTGCTCGGCCTGCTGATCGGCGGCGTGCTGGCAGCGCCCTTCGGCGGCTATTTCGCCAAGCGCGTGCCGACGCGGGCATTGCTGATGCTGGTCGGGATCGTGCTGACGCTTACCAGCCTCTACAGCCTCTATCGCGCGCTCGCCTGAAGCCCGCCCCGGCTCACCGCAGGCGCGCCGTACAGTTGCACCGGCGCACCGATATGGTTGCAGTTTTTGCACCGCACCAGAGGCGGTCACGCCCTTGAATTTCGTTCGATACCTTCGATAATTGGAGGGCGAGTGATCGGTTTCGCCGATCACATCGAGTGAGGCTACTCATTACAGGAACGGCGGCGCAGCAGATATATGCTGCACCGCACCAATCGCCCATCGGAGGAACCAATATGGCGCTTATCGGCAGCACGATCAAACCGTTCACGACCCAGGCCTATAAGCAGGGCAAGTTCGTCACCGTCACCGACGGGGACGTGAAGGGCAAGTGGGCGGTCTTTTTCTTCTATCCCGCCGACTTCACCTTCGTGTGCCCGACCGAGCTGGAAGATCTCGCCGGCATCTATCCCAAGCTCCAGGACATGGGCGTCGAAGTCTATTCGGTGTCGACCGACACCCACTTCAGCCACAAGGCGTGGCACGACACCTCGCCTGCGATCGGCAAGATCGACTTCTACATGCTGGGTGACCAGAACCACAGCATCAGCACGAACTTCGACGTGCTGCGCGAAGGCCAGGGACTGGCCGATCGCGGCACCTTCGTCGTCGATCCCGAGGGCGTGATCCAGCTGGTCGAGATCACCAGCGAAGGCGTCGGTCGCAACGCCGCCGAGCTGCTCCGCAAGGTGAAGGCCGCGCAGTATATCGCCGCGCATCCGGGCGAAGTCTGCCCCGCCAAGTGGGAAGAGGGCGAAGAGACGCTCGCTCCCTCGCTCGACCTCGTCGGCAAGATCTAAGTCGCGCCGACGCGACCGAAAACCGGCTCCGGGCACCTCGCCCGGGGCCGGGCTTTCCCGACAGAATAGAAAAACAGGAGTTCCGCCATGCTCGACGCCAATCTGACGCAGCAGCTCAAGACCTATCTCGGCAATCTGAAGCAGCCGATCGAGCTCGTCGCCAGCCTGGACGACGGCGCGAAGAGCCGCGAGATGCGCGACCTCCTGAACGAGATCGCCGCGCTTTCCGACCTGATCGAGGTCGTCGAGGGCGCCGACGAACGCACCCCCAGCTTCCTGATCCGCCGCGCTGGCGCGCATGAGGTCGCGGTCCGCTTCGCCGGGCTGCCGATGGGGCATGAATTCACCTCGCTGGTGCTGGCGCTGCTCCAGGTCGGCGGACATCCGTCCAAGGCATCGCAGGACGTGATCGAAGCGGTGCGGGCTCTCGACGGCGACTATGCGTTCGAAACCTATTTCTCGCTGTCGTGCCAGAACTGCCCCGATGTGGTGCAGGCGCTGAACCTGATGGCAGTGCTCAACCCGCGCATCACGCACACCGCGATCGACGGCGCGCTGTTCAAGGAAGAGGTCGATCGCCGCAAGGTGATGTCGGTGCCGCAGATCTTCCTCGACGGCGAACCCTTCGCCCAGGGCCGCATGGACCTCGAACAGATCGTCGCGAAGCTCGACACCGGCGCCGAAGCCAAGGCCGCCGAGAAGATCGCCGCGAAGGACGCCTTCGACGTGCTCGTCGTCGGCGGCGGCCCCGCAGGCGCCTCTGCCGCCATCTATTCCGCCCGCAAGGGCATCCGCACCGGCGTGATCGCCGAGCGGTTCGGCGGCCAGGTGCTCGACACCATGGCGATCGAGAATTTCATTTCGGTCCCGCACACCGAAGGGCCCAAGCTCGCCGCGCATCTCGAGCAGCACGTCAAGGAATATGACGTCGACGTGATGAACCTGCAGACCGCCGAGGCGCTGGTCCCCGCGCGCGCGGAGGGCGGGCTGCACGAAGTGAAGCTGAAGAACGGCGCCTCGCTGAAGGCGCGCACGCTGATCCTGTCGACCGGCGCGCGCTGGCGCCAGATGAACGTGCCCGGCGAGGACGCGTACAAGAACAAGGGCGTGGCCTATTGCCCGCATTGCGACGGCCCCTTCTACAAGGGCAAGCGAGTCGCGGTGATCGGCGGCGGCAATTCGGGCGTCGAAGCGGCGATCGACCTGGCCGGCATCGTCGCGCACGTCACGCTGATCGAATATGCCAGCGATCTGCGCGCCGACGCAGTGCTCCAGCGCAAGCTCGCCAGCCTGCCCAACGTCAAGATCATCACGTCGGCGCTGACCACCGAAGTGCTGGGCGACGGCGACAAGGTGACCGGCCTCACCTACAAGGACCGCAATGACGGCAGCCTGCACCAGGTCGAGCTGGAAGGCATCTTCGTCCAGATCGGGCTGGTGCCGAACACCGAGTGGCTGAAGGGCGCGGTGGCGCTGACGCCGCATGGCGAGATCGAGATCGATCATCGCGGCGAGACGAGCCAGCCCGGCATCTTCGCCGCGGGCGACGCCACCACCGTGCCGTACAAGCAGATCGTGATCGCGATGGGCGCGGGATCCACTGCGGCGCTCTCGGCGTTCGACTATCTGATCCGGCTGCCCGAGGAAGCCCAGCAACTCGAAGCAGCCTGACCCCAAGGCCGCCTGCCTCCCCTCTCCTCGGGCAGGCGGCCGCCCCTCGGGCCCTGCGACCCGCGGCCCCCGAACGTACACTCCAGCGGATCGGAAAACCTGCGCCCCCATCCGTTCCCCCTGAGGAGGAGATCGAGCACGGCGGAGGTTCCGTCTCGAAGGGGGCCCACCCGCCCAGGGGCGCCGTCCGAAAGGGCCCGCCCCCCGAAAGGCTCCGGCCGAAGGCCCCACCCCTTCCTCATGCGCGAAAACGCCCTATGTGATCCCCGGTAATCGACGGAGACGATCACTGGCCGCGACCTATCTTCCGACGCTCAAGCAGCTCCAATATCTGGTGGCGCTGCACGATTCCGGCCATTTCGGCCGGGCGGCCGAGGCGTGTTTCGTCACCCAATCGACTCTGTCGGCGGGAATTCGCGAGCTCGAGACGCTGATCGGCGTCACGCTGGTCGAGCGCACCCGCCGCGTCGTCCGCTTCACGCCGCTGGGCGAACAGATCGTCGCCAAGGCGCGCAAGGTACTGCGCGAGGCTGACGAGCTGGGCGATCTCGCCCGCGCTGCGGGCCACCCGCTATCGGGCGAGATGCGGATGAGCGTGATCCCCACCATCGCACCGTTCCTGCTGCCGCGAATCCTGCCGCGGCTGCGCACCGACTATCCGGACCTCAAGCTGTTCCTGCGCGAGGAAACGAGCCACCACGCCTGCGAGAGCCTGCACCAGGGGCGCACCGATTGCGTGCTTCTGGCGCTGCCCTATGCGTGTGGCGAAGTGGAAACGCAGCTGCTGTTCGAGGATCGGCTCTATGTCGCCTTTCCCGAGGGCGAGATCCCGCCGCCGACGCCCTCGGCGATCGATCCCTCACAGATCGCCGAGGGGCGGCTGCTGCTGCTCGAGGACGGCCACTGCCTCAAGGATCACGCGCTCGCCGCGTGCAACCGGCCCGAGCTGCGGGCCGAGGCGACGATGCTCGGCACCTCGCTGCACACGATGGTCCAGATGGTCGACAATGGCCTGGGCGTCACCATGCTGCCGCAGATGGCGGTCGATGCCGGCATCCTCGACAACACGCGAGTCACTGCCCGCCCGCTGGAGGCGGACAACCCCGCCCGCAAGATCGCGCTGGTATGGCGCAAGGCGAGCCCCAGAGAGCGCGATTTCCGGCTGCTCGCGGAGGTGCTGGGGGCAAGCGAGCGCCGCTGACCCAGTCAATCGGGCGTCACACCGGCCGCGCGAGGCGCTCGTCCTGCACGCCGTTCGCGGCAGCACGGGTGAGCCGCCCCACCGCCACGGTCACCGCCATCGTTCGGCGGCCTCCGCGTCGCTTGTCCGCGCCTCCACCCAGCGCGTGTCGCCGCCGCGGCGCTCGCGCTTCCAGAAGGGGGCGTCGGTCTTGAGCCGGTCGATCAGATAGGCGCACGCCTCAAGTGCTTCGCGGCGATGCGCCGCGGCGGTGCCGACGAAGACGATCCGGTCGTCCGGCGCCATCGCGCCGATGCGGTGGACGAGTGTGACGCCGAGCAGGCCCCAGCGCTGCGTCGCCTGCTCGGCCAGCGCGACCAGCGCCGCCTCGGTCATGCCCGGATAATGTTCGAGCAACAGTTCGGTGACTCCGTCGTCGCCTCGCACCACGCCGGTGAAGGTCGCGACGCCGCCGGCCCCGCGCTCCTCGAGCGCCGCCACTTCGACCGCGAGTTCGATCGGCGCGGGCTGGACCGAAACTCGGATCATCCGCCCGTCACCGGCGGAAAGAGCGCCACTTCGCGCGCATCGCCCAGCGGCGTGTCGAGCGGCACGAACCGCTGGTCCAGCGCGGCGCGCAGCCGTGCCGGCTCCTTCATCGCCTGCGCATGGCCATCGCTTCGCGCCGCCAGCCAGTCGATCAGGTCAGCGACGGTCCGCACCGCCTCCGACACCTCGACCTGCTCCTCGCCGGTCCCGACCGCCTCGCGCACCCAGGCGAAGTAGAGGATCGTGACCGGCATCAGGTGTCCATATGGCGCAGGCCGACCCGCAGATAGTCCCAGCCGGTGATCGTCGTCAGCAGCGCCGCGCCCCACAGCGCCGCCAGCCCCAGCGTGAGCACCGCCGGCACGTCAGGCAGCGCGCCCGCCAGGATCAGCGCGCCGAGCGCCACCATCTGCACCATCGTCTTCCACTTGGCGAGCTTCGACACCGGCAGCGCGACCGACTGGGGCAGTCCGCCCAGGAACTCGCGCAGTCCCGACACCAGGATCTCGCGCATGAGGATCAGGATCGCGGCGATCACGTGCACGCCGAAGATGAAGTCGTGCGCAACCAGCATCAGCAGCACGCCGGCCACCATGATCTTGTCGGCGATCGGATCGAGGAACGCGCCGAGCTTCGAGGCTATGCCGCGCGCGCGGGCGAGCACCCCGTCGACATAGTCGGTGACCGCCAGCAGCACATAGAGCGCGAAGGCGGCCGCGAACCCGCCCTGCCATTCCGGCCACCACAGCAGCCAGATGAGCAGCGGCAGCAGCACGATTCGCGAAAGGGTGAGGATGTTGGGCAGGCTCCACATGCGCCTGTCCTACCACTCCGTGCCGCGCCACGGGAAGGGGCGAGGCGATTAACCGATTGAAGCGCCGCGCCGGGCTCGGCTATGGGCCGGTTTCCTGCCGGTGGGACGAAGGGCCGCTTCTCCGCATGATCCAGTTCGTCGGGCTGCTCACGAAGCGGCGGTTTCTGCCCTTGTTCGTCGCCCAGTCGCTGGGCGCGTTCAACGACAATCTGTTCAAGAACGCGCTCGTCTTCTTCGCCACCTATCAGATTTACAATTCGATCGAAGCGGAGACCCGGTTCAGCGCGATCGCGACGGGCATCTTCATCCTGCCCTATTTCCTGTTCTCCGCGCTCGCCGGCCAGTTCGCCGACGGATATGACAAGGCGCGGATCATGCGGATCATCAAGGCCGCCGAGATCGGCATCATGGCCGTGGGCGCGATCGGCATCTTCACCGCGCATATCGAGCTGATGCTGCTCGCGCTGTTCGGCATGGGAGTCCATTCGGCCTTTTTCGGACCGATCAAATATTCGGTGCTGCCGCAGCATCTGGCGGACGAGGAAGTGCTCGGCGGCACCGGGCTGGTGGAAGCGGGCACCTATATCGCGATCCTGGGCGGCACCATCGCCGGCGGGCTGCTGAGCGCGCATGTCGCCGCGGTCGCCGTGCTGCTGATCGCCATCGCGGGCTGGCTGGCGTCGCTCAAGATCCCGCCCGCGCCGCCGCTGACGACATTGAAGGTCGATTACAACATCGTCCGCGCCTCGATCCGGCTGGTCGGCGCGGTGATGCGGATCCGGCGCGTCGCGCTCGCGATCCTGGCGATGAGCATCTTCTGGAGCATCGCCGCAATCCTCGGCGTGCTGTTTCCGCCGCTGGTGAAGAACGTCTTCCACGCGCAGAAGGATGTGGCGAGCGTGTTCCTCGCCATCTTCTCGGTCGGCATCGCGATCGGATCGGTGATCATCAACCGGCTGCTCAAGGGCGAGGTTTCGGCGCGCTACGGCACCGTCTCGGTGCTGGTGATGGCAGGATTCGTCGCCGATTTCTATTTCGCCGCCAGCGGCTGGCCCGAGCGCGCCGGGCCGCTGCTCAACACCGGCGCGTTTCTCGCGCTGCCCAGCACCTGGCGCATCCTGCTCGATCTGGGGATGATCGCGATCACCGGCGGCATGTTCGTCGTGCCGCTCTATGCCTTCCTCACCACCACGGTCGAAAAATCACAGACGTCGCGCACGGTGGCGGCGAACAACATCGTCAGTTCGGGCGCGATGGTGGCGGGTTCGGTCGGCATCTACGGCGCGACTCAGCTGGGGCTGAGCGTGCTCGGCGCGATGTGGGTGATCTTCGCGCTGTGCCTCGCCTCGGCCTGGTCGGCTTGGCTGCTCCACCGCGCGGGGGCCGTGCCGCACAGCTGAGCGGCAGCCGCCTTCAGGCGATGAAGGTGTAGAAGCAGACGAAGAAGGCAGTGAAGCTGAGCGCGAACAGCTTGACGTCGCTGTCTTCCGCCGCGCGGCGGCGCTCGAGGGCGGCGGTGCGCAGCGTCGCACGGAACGGATGCCCGTGGCGCTGATCGGCGAGGCGAAGCTGGTGCTGCATGCCCGCAAGGTTAAGGGTTCGTTTACGGTTCGCGCCACCCCCAACCATGGTTAACCGCTGTTCAGCATCGGGACAGCATCGCATCGCGCGAAACGTGCTGCGGCGCAGCACCTTTGGTGGCTTGGCGTGCCCCGAGAACCGTGCGAGAAACCGGTGTCATGAAGCTGCATCGCCGCGACGCGCTGCTGGCCGCCATCGCCGCCGGCATGCCCTTCCCCGCCTTCGCCCGCGCTCCCGAGGAGTGCCTCGCGGAATCGCCGCAGTGGCGCCGCGGCTTCGATAATCAGCGGGTCGCCGATCGCGGCGACGGCACCTTCCTCAATCCGCTGATGTCGGGCGACCATCCCGATCCTTCGATCCTGAAGGACGGCGCCGATTATTACATGACCTTCTCCACCTTCGAATCCTATCCCGGCCTGGTCATCTGGCACTCGCGCGACCTGGTGAACTGGCAACCGGTCACGGCGGCGCTGACGAAGGACATCGGTTCGGTCTGGGCGCCCGAACTCTGCAAGCATGACGGCCGCTATTTCCTCTACATCCCGGCGCGCACCGCCAGCTACCGGTCGAGCTATGTCGCCTGGGCCGACGATATCCGCGGCCCGTGGAGCGATCCCATCGACCTGCATCTGCCCGACCATATCGATCCGGGCCACGCCGTCGCCGAGGACGGGTCGCGCTGGCTCTTCCTGTCGGGCGGCGATCGCGTGCCGCTCACCCCCGACGGCCTGGCCACCGCCGGTCCGGTCGAACATGTCTATGACCCCTGGCGCTATCCGGCCGATTGGGTGGTCGAGGGCTTCGCGCCCGAGGGGCCGAAGATCACGCGCCACGGCGACTATTTTTATCTGATCACTGCCGTCGGCGGGACTGCCGGGCCGCCAACCGGCCATATGGTGATCGCCGCACGCGCACGATCGCTGCACGGCCCGTGGGAACATTGCCCGCACAACCCGCTGGTCCGCACCACCTGCGTCGACGAGCGCTGGTGGTCGCGCGGCCATGCCACGCTGGTCGAGGGGCCGGACGGCGGCTGGTGGTCGGTCTATCACGGCTATGAGAACGGCTTCTGGACGTTGGGACGGCAGACGTTGCTCGATCCGATCGAATGGACGCCCGACGGCTGGTTCCGCATGACCGGCGGCGACCTGTCGCAGCCGATCGCCAAGCCTGCGGGCGGCATGCCCGTTCCGCACGGCCAGCCGCTGTCGGACGATTTCGCCACGCTCGCGCTCGGTACCAAATGGAATTTCTTCCGCCCCGCCGCGGACGAGCGCAGTCGCATCGGCATCGCCGACAACACGCTGCACCTCGCGGCGCGCGGGACGGCGCCGAGCAGTTCGTCTCCGCTGCTGCTGGTCGCGGGCGATCTCGGCTATTGCTTCGAATGCGACATCGAAATCGATCCGGGCGGCGTCGCCGGGCTGATCCTGTTCTACGACGACAGGCTCTATTGCGGGCTGGGCTTCGACAGCGCGCGCTTCGTCACGCACCAATATGGCATCGAGCGCGCCCGACCCGCGAACCCGCACGGGCGCGCGATGCGGATTCGAGTCACCAACGATCGCCACATCGTCACATATGACACCAGCGGGGACGGCGGCCGGACCTGGCGCCGCTTCGATCGCGGCATGGAAGTCTCGGGCTACCACCACAATGTTCGCGGCGGATTCCTGATGCTGCGGCCGGGCCTCTATTCGGCCGGCGAGGGCACGGCGCGGTTCCGCAACTTCAGCTTCCGCGCGCTCTAGCCGCGGCTCAGCCGACGCCGAACGCCTCGGCCTGCGCCAGCACCCGCTGCGCCGCCTTCAGGTGCGGAATGTCGAGCATCTTGCCGTCGAGCCCCACCGTCCCGGTCCCCGGCGCGGCGGCAAACGCCGCCTGCACCCGCCGCGCAAAGGCGATTTCCGCTTCGGATGGCAGGAAGCTCTCGTTGATCGCGGCGACTTGGGCCGGGTGGATCGCGAGCCGCCCGGTGAAGCCTTCGCTGCGCGCGGCGCGGCACGATGCGCGCAGCCCCTCCTCGTCGCGAAAATCGGCATGCAGCGTCTCGATCGCCGGCACGCCGGCGGCGTGCGCCGCGAGCAGGCACAGCGAGCGCGCCATCTTGTAGGTGAAGGCCCATTCGCCGTCGGCGCCGCGATTGGTGCTCGCGCCCACCGCCGCGGCCAGATCCTCCGCCCCCCAGGTCAGCCCGGCGAGCCGCGCGAGCCCAGCCGTGGCGAACGCGCCGAGGTGGAAGGGCGCGCGCGCCGTTTCGGTCGCCACCGGAATGATCCCGGTCGATCCGGCGGCGGTGCCGCTCGCCGCCTCGAACGCGTCGAGATAATGCGAAAGCCGCGCCACGTCCGCCGGGCCGTCGGTCTTCGGCTGCATGATCCCGTCGGGCGCGCCGCCCGCGACCGCCGCCAGATCCTCGAGCGTCAGCCCGGTATCGAACGGATTGACCCGCACCCAGATCTGCGGCGAGCGCCCTTCGCGCGGCCGCGCCGCGAGGAATTCGGCGACCAGCCGCCGCGCGGCGGGCTTGTTCGCCGGTGCGACCGCATCCTCGAGGTCGAGGATCACGGCGTCGGCGCCACAGCCGTCGACCTTCGCCAGCTTCTTCTCGCTGTCGCCCGGAATGAACAGCAGCGAGCGCAGGGGTGGCCGTCCGCTCATGCCCGACCGCCCGCGCCGCGGCGAGATGCGCCGCCGTCCTGAATCCAGTCGAAGCCCGAAGCGTCCATCGCCATGCTCTCCCCTCAGTGTTTTCCCGGCTTAGTCGCTCACCTCCGGGCGCGACAACCGCCTTGTCGAGCTGCCGGGCGCTGCACGATTGGCGCGGAAGGCGCCAGGATCGCGGCGATGGCGCCTGCTGACCGGGACTCCGCCGCGGCGCGCCGCCCCTGTCCTACACGCCGCGAATCTGCCAAGCTCCTGCGCATGGCGCACTTCGCCCCCCGCACCTCGGTGTCGCCGCCCGGACGGGCCGCGCATCGGGTCGCGCATCGCGATCCTCGCCTGCGCGCGGGGGCGTGCACGCGCGTTGAGGTGCGACCTTTGTGTGACCTTCGACGCAAATCCGCCATTCCCGCCGCCGTCCATCGACGCTGCATCCGCTGCCCGGAGAAGAGCCCATGCGCCATATTGCCGTGATCGGATCCGGCCCCGCCGGCTATTACACCGCCGAGGCCTGTCAGAAGCAATTCGGCGAATCGTGCCGGGTCGATATCCTCGATCGCCTGCCCGTCCCCTTCGGCCTGATCCGCTCCGGCGTCGCGCCCGATCACCAGTCGATCAAGGGCGTTTCGCGACGCTATGAGAAGGTCGCCCTCACCGACAGCGTCCGCTTCGTCGGCAACGTCACGATCGGCGCCGACGTGAGCGTCGAGGAACTGCGCGGCCTCTACGACGCGGTAGTGCTGGCGACCGGCGCCCCCAACGACCGTCCGCTCGACGTTCCGGGAGCCGCCCTGCCCGGCGTGGTCGGATCGGCGGCGTTCGTCGGCTGGTACAACGGCCATCCGGACTTCGCCGATCTCGCGCCGCCGCTCGAAGGCCCAGGGGCAGTCGTGATCGGCAACGGCAATGTCGCGCTCGATGTCGCGCGCATCCTTGCCAAGGACGAAAGCGAGTTCGAGGGAGCCGATATCGTTGCCCATGCGCTCGCCGAGCTCCGCGGCTCCGGGATCGAGACGATCACCATCCTCGGCCGCCGCGGTCCGCATCAGATCGCGATGACTCCCAAGGAGCTCGGCGAACTGGGCGAGCTCGCCCGCGCCGCGCCGATCGTCGACTCGGCCGATCTGCCGCCGCCGGACGCCGACGCAGCACTCGATCCGGGCCAGCGCAAGTCCGTCGGTCATCTGCGCGCATTCGCGGCCGGAGGCGCAGACGCAAACAAGCCGATCCGCATTGTCTTCGATTTCTTCGCCCAGCCGGTTGCGATCGAAGGCGAAGATCGCGCCGAGCGCGTGCTCGTCGAGCGCACGCGGCTCGACGCCAGCGGCCGGGCGCAGGGCACCGGCGAAACCTATCCGATCCCCGCATCGCTCGTCGTGAGCTGCATCGGCTATCGCACGCCACCGATCGAGGGCGTCCCCTATGACGATCGCGCCGGCCGCTTCGCCAATGACGAAGGGCGGGTATTGCCCGGTCTCTATGCCGTCGGCTGGGCGCGGCGCGGCCCGACCGGCACGATCGGCACCAACCGGCCAGACGGCTTCGCGATCGCCGAGAAGATCGCCGCAGACATGCCGGGCGACAGCGGCAAGCCGGGTCGCCCGGGCCTCGATTCGCTGCTCGCCGAACGCGGGGTCGACCTCGTCACCTTCCGCGACTGGCAGAAGATCGACACCGCCGAGATCGCCGCCGCGCGCGCAGGCGCCCCACGCGAGAAGTTCACGACGATCGAACGCATGCTGGACGCGCGCACCTCATGATGCGCGGGATGCGAAACGCCGCTTGAACTCCCCGAAAGCCCTCCGTATAGAGCCGCCTCTGTCGTCCGCTGGCCTCGGCCAGTACGGTCGGGGAGTAGCTCAGCCTGGTAGAGCACTGCCTTCGGGAGGCAGGGGCCGGAGGTTCGAATCCTCTCTCCCCGACCAAATTTCCGGTATAGTGTAGCAGCTTAACCAGTCGGCATGGTGGAAGCTGAGGACTGGCGAAGCCAGACCCAGCACGAACCATGTCGTAACGTGTCAAGGGGAACGCGTGAGGTTATGGGCTTACGTTCGGTCAGGCGGCGTCTGAGGGACTTACTTTCTTCGCGAACGTCTGGGCGCCGCCTTGGCCGACGCCATGCCCCTGCTCCAGTTCGGCCAGTGTCGGCAGCAGGATTCTGCTCGTGCCGATCGCCGTCATAGCCTGCAGGAAGAACATGAAGGTGAAGCGGCCGCGGCCCACCTTGTTCTTGATGCTTACCTCCGTCTCCTCGACACCGATGCCGGCCATCGCCTCCGCCAGCTTCGCGTAAGACAGACCCTTCGTCATCAACTGCCCTCGCAGCAGATTCTTCGCCACTGATTCCCAGTCTGCGTCGGTAATCCTCGATTCGTCAGCCATTCGTCGCGTTTCCGATGCCTAAGGTAGCGGATATGCGTCTTTCTGCTTGCCTAAGCCGCGCTGAAGTAGCATATATGCGACGTTCAGTAGCGGAAACACGTCTTCAATGGCAAGCGCCGGCCGGCAACGGCCACAACATCACACACAGGCGAAGCGGAACCGCACGTTCACGCTCGACGACCTGTATGCGATGGGCAAGGCCGACGTAGAGCGCCTCTTCCGGTTGATGCGCTGGCCAGAAACGGGGGGTGAGCCGGTCTGCCCGAACAAGGAATGCAAGGGCCTCGACCACTGGTGGCTGGAGAATCAGCAACGCTGGAAATGCAAGGGCTGCCACAAGCAGTTTAGCATCACGAGCGGGTCGGGCTTCCACCATACCAAGCTGCCGTTGACGACCATTCTCAAGGCGCTGCGGACCTTCATCCTCGGATCGAAGGGAAACGCGACCAGCACTTTGATGAAGGACGTCGGGATTCAGTACAAGACGGCCTACCTGCTCCAGCAGAAATTCCGTGACGGCCTGAAGCACTGCATCGACGAGATCACGCTGGAAGGTGAGGTCGAGATAGATGGTGCCTGGTTTGGCGGCTACATCAAGCCCGAAAACCGGAAGATCAACCGCGTCGACCGCCGGTTGAAGGCAAACCTGAATGGCAAGCGCTTGGTCGTCGTCGGCGCCCGTGAGCGCGGGCGTCATGGACGTGCAATCGCCCGCGTCTTTGAACAGGAATGGCAATCCATTCCCTGGCTGCGCGAGCGCCTCGACCGCAGTTCCACCGTCTATTCGGACGAGGGCCAGTGGGACAACCTGCTCGCCTCGCACAAGGTACTTCAGGTCAACCATTCCGAGGAATATCAGAGGGACGGCTTCATCAACACGAACCAGATGGAAAGCCTGTTCTCCCGTCTCCGCCGGTTCGAGGTCGGCACCCACCACCACATCTCGGGCAAGTATCTAGCCTATTACGCGTGCGACGGCGTCTGGCGGGAGAACAACCGCGAGCTCGACGATCGGGCCAAGCTCGAGCGTGCGCTGGAATGCATCATGCAGGCACCGCCGTCGCGCACGTTCGGCGGATACTACCAGTTCGGTGCCGCCAACCTGTGGCGCGGCACCGACGACAACCCTTTTGCGGGTTGGGTCAATTGATCATGAAGAGGAACGCGCCCCGCCAGCGGGCAAGAGGAACCCGAAATCGATCAAGCGATCAGAATTCTTGTTGTCGATTCGTTCCCGACCATCCTAGAATCGGGACGTGCGGCATCGCAGCCGGAAGAGGGACGATGATGTCGATGATCCAGTTTTTCATGCGTGCGCAAGCGCAGCGATCGGCCAGTCCCGGTGCTTGATCTCGCAAGCCACATGGTTGGCGAGCACGCCTACAACGGCAAGACCCTCGCCGAAAGGGTTGCCGGGCGCTTCTACACGCCTGCTCAACTGGCGGACGACCTCGCGGAGCAGATGATCTCCGCGCTGAAGACCGCCGCGCTGACCCGTGTTGTCGCGACCGACCCTTTCTGTGGCGACGGTCGTCTTGCCATGGCCCTGCTGTCGGTGGCGGCCAAAAGCCCGAAGCTCGCGAAGCTGCCATGGACCATCGAATTGCGTGATCGGGAGGTGGCCGCAGCCAAGACTGCAGGCGATCGCGTGGACGCAGTCGCGCGACGCCTGGGCATGAACGTCGAGACGATCGTAATCGTGGGCGATACGTTCGCGAGCGACCTTTCGCCACGCTTCGACCTGGTCATCACCAACCCACCCTGGGAACTGCTGAAGCCGGATAGCCGAGAGATCAAGCACCTCTCCGCTGCGGGTGTAGAGCGTTATAAGGATGATCTGCGCGCCGCCTCGCGGGTCCTTGATAATCGTTTTCCCGAGGCGCGTGCCGAAGGGGCCTGGGGCGGTTGGGGCACCAATCTCGCCCGATGTGGCTGGGATCTGTGTCTGGCCATCGCTCGGAAAGGAGGCGTCGTCGGCGTCATCCTTCCTGCCACCATCATGGGCGATCAGTCTTCCGCCCCGATGCGCCGCAAGGCTTTCGGATCGAACACGCTCGTGGACGCTGCGGCCTACCCAGCTGAGGCACGCCTGTTCGATCGGGTGGATCAGTCGGTAGTTGCCCTGACCATGCGCGTTGGCGGGCGCGTATCGGCGACTGGACGCGTTCGGTCGTTCGACGCTGATCGTCTTCCGGCAGACGATTATACTGTCGTGCTCAACACGTCGGTGATGGAGGCACGCGGGTGGACGATCCCGACTGGGCGTCCTTCGGGGGCCGACGAACTAGCCGACCGGTTCGTAGGGATGTCGACGCTACAGTCGCTCGAAGGTGATGGCGCAACGGACCTCTGGCTTGGTCGTGAACTCGACGAAACCCGGATTTCCGAGAAGGTGGTCGCTGGCTCAAGCCACCCATTCATCAAGGGTCGCATGATCGGGCGGCACAACGTCGTCGATAAGCCCACGATGTCCGTTCGTCCCGCACTCTGCGGTGGTTTTCATTCCGCTGCCATGCCTCGGGCCGTCTGGCGCGATGTCGCTCGCGCTACCTCGAAGCGCCGCATGATCGGAACCGTTATCCCGGCGGGATGGGTGGCTGGCAATTCCCTGCACGTGGCGTGCTACAGGGATGGCGATCTCGACCGCACCGTCGCGCTCCATGCACTGTTGTCGTCGTTCGTTCTGGAGGCGCAGGTCCGTGCGCGGCTGACGACTGGTCACATGTCGCTGGGTGTGGTCCGACAAGCTCGCGTGCCTACGCTCGACGCCCGTCTCGTCGATTGTCTGTCTTCCCTAGCGCGCGAAGCCATGAATGACGGGGGTGTCGCGGCCGAACATCGGCTCGAGATAGCTGTGGCGAAGGCATACGGGCTGGATCGCGCCGATATGGCGCGCTTGCTGGACGACTTCCCCAAGCTCGATGAATGTGAGCGCGAAGCCTTGACCAGCGTAGCAGCCTGGGGCGAGTGACGCCGATGATCTTCAATCATCAAAGCGCCAAGCTGAGCGAACTCGATCTTCAATTCGCTCGCTCCGTGCCGCCCGGCGGCAACTGGCAGGACATCCCTGAGAGCGTACCTTCCGCGCGCCTGGCACAGATCAGGGAGAGCTGCGCGGCCGGCAAGGGTTCGCGATCGACCTATTACGGTCGCCTCCGCCCCGACGCCCCAAGCTATACGATCGGCACCTACTATACCCGGCCTGGGAACGGGTGCTTCATGCATCCGGACGCGACCCAGGACAGGACCATTTCGCACCGGGAAGCGGCCCGGCTGCAATCCTTCCCTGACAGCTTCGTTTTTAGCGGATCGCAGCGTGCGGTCTGCCAGCAGATCGGCAATGCTGTCCCGCCGTTGCTCGCTATGCAGGTTGCTGAGGCGCTCGGCGCGGCCGGCGACATGGTGGACGTGTTCGCCGGCTGCGGCGGCTTGTCCTTGGGCTTCAAGTGGCAGGGGTGGAAGACGCTTGCAGCTACCGACTTCGACAAGTTCGCTGTGCAGGTGTTCAACCAGAATGTAGCTCCGCTCGCCATCGTCGGTGATATGAACGACGATCAGGTCATCGAGCATCTGGTGGCGGCAACGGAAGGCCGGGATCGCACTAGGCCTCTCGCTCTAGTCGGTGGACCTCCTTGCCAGGGATTCTCGACCGGCGGCAAGAAGCGGTCGGAGGACGACGCACGCAACCACCTTCATGCGCGCTACTCCATCCTGCTGGACCGCATGAAGCCAGACGTGTTCGTCTTCGAGAATGTCCTCGGTCTTCTCAGCATGTCGGGCGGCGCCTTCCTGCAGCGCATCCTCGCAGGCTTTGACCGGGCCGGGTATGACGCACAGGTCTGGAAGATGAACGCCGCCGAGTTCGGCGTTCCGCAGAGGCGCGTTCGGGTGGTGATCGTCGGCGTTCGACGCGGAGGCATGGCGCCGCCCCGGAAGCCGGTCGAATGGTGTTCGCTCTCGGCCGGAGGTCTGCTTGATGCACAGCCGGTCGTCACCGTGGATGAAGCCATCGGTGATCTGCCTCGCCTGATCGCGGGCCAGGACGGATCCGCTCTCGACTATGCAAGAAGGCCTGCATCGTCATACCAGGCGCTGATGCGGGGCGAAATAGCACCCGCGAACTATCTCGCCGAGGCACGTGGTTCCAGCGAGAAGCTGGCCGCATGATCCCGATCAATTCCAAGACAGTCTACGACAAGGCGCTCGAAATTCTAAAGGCTGCAGTAGGCAATGGCTTCCGCGGACGTGCGGCCCAGATATTTCTCGCCTGCAAGCATTACGGCAATCAGATTCCGATCGTCGGATCAGCGATCGGAATCGACTCAAGGCAGCTGCAGCAGCTGCTTGATGATCTATACAGCAAGCCTAATCGAGGAACGCCTGATACTATCGCGATCATTTTCGATGATGATCACAAGATCCCTACGGGGACCACCGGTGGCATCCTGACCGTCGCCTCGAATATCTGGCGCAACAATCTCAATCTGCAGAAGGGCTTCGTCTGCTACGCTTCGGTGCAGGAGATGCAGACACCGGGTTTCGTCGCCGCTTCACGAAAGGTGTGTCCACATCTGCGTCCGGTCGGCACCCAGACACTCGCGCAGTCGTGGTGCAACATTAAGGGGAAGCCGCCGGTATATCGCGGCGAGGACAACCCCAAGATGTTCCGGAAGGATCCGGTCACCAGCGAATACACGGTTCACGATCCCCAGGACGTAACCTTCTATTCCGGAATCATCAGGCCGGCCAGCGGCGTGAAGCTACCTATCGCCGCCCTGATCGTCGCGATCTACTATGACGGCATTCTGGCGGCTGGACGGAGTCATGTGGACGTTCCCGATTTCCTCACTGACTTCGGTTTCACGATGGCGGAGGCTGCTGCCTATTTCGACGACGACCCAGGATCAGCTGCACATCAGGCTTTGGCGCTGGTTGCGGCAGGGGTAACGTGGACACGCCTATCAACCGGTCCTGCGGTAGCAGTCCCGGCAGTGACGTTGCCTGGCGTCCCTCCGGCACCAACTCCGAAGACGGTGACCAGCAAGAAGGCCAAGGCCTTGCCGCACCATAGCTCGATCGGGGTGACCACCTCACCACCGCCGCCAGCGACAAGTGGATGGTGGAATGCGCAACAGGCCGTGAGGACGACCCTGGAAACGGCAGGGTGGTTGGTCGTCGATGTGAGCGGCAAGAAGGTCGGATATGACTTCAAGATCATCAAGGCCGGTCAGGTCAAGATGGTAGAGGTCAAAAGTTCGGTAGGCATCTGCACCGCTACGCTGACCGATTTAGAATACCAGCAGGCATTGGCAGTGAGAAAAGATTTCGTGCTCGCGATCGTGGAACACTACGACCCTGCGCTCCCAGCGACGATTCAGTGGGTCGAAGACCCCGCCCGCCTACAGATGACAAAGCGCATGGTCGTTGAATACACGCTTCCTCGTTCGGTGTGGCGTAAGCATACGACGTCGATGCCGTAGAAATCGGTCAGACCGCAATCTTCCACTTTCTTCCATAATTCCCGTCATGCTGCACCAATCCGCTCTTTAATTTTGCCCGGAGCGTGGCCTCGACTGCCTTGTATACGCGCTCCACCGTCTCCTTATCTGCGCCGTCCTGTCCTAGCCGATTGATCGCCCTGACCGCGATCTCGCGAGCGGTGAGCGGCTCCGACGCGTCCCGGAGAATGTCGAGGGTAAGACGGGCGATCTCTCCGGGCCGGCTGGGGGCCTTATGCACGTGTTTCTTGACCGGCTTCAGATCATCCATGGTCCAACCGGGATTGATCTCTTTCATGACGACGTTGGCGCAGCCAAGGACGTGTCGAAGATGTTCTTCGCGTTCGCGCAACGCGCCCAGGCACTCGAAAAGCGATTCGATGCGTGCGATCTCCGCCGCCTTTTCGTTCGCCTCGTGAAGCCAGTGGCCCATAGCGATTTTTAAGGGGGCTCGAAAATTCGTTATGCTCATGATGACCCGCTGCTCAACCAGCGCGTGACCGTAGCAGGCCGATCGTACCAAGCGGTAAAGGTAGCTTGGTTAGTCTGCTACACTATACCGCAAATTTCTGCGCTTGAGGCGAAACGGTGCCGATGCGCGCCTTGGCCGCGCTTCAATCGGCTTGCGCGAGCGGCGGCGCGCCGGGCGGGACGGCCGCGCCGCGCCACCGCTCGACCGGCATCGCCTCCGCAACGCCGTCGCTCCTTCGCCGCTGGACGAGCGTGGCGATTTCCTGGCTGGTGTCGCCGATCGTGGCGCGGGTCCGCACCCAGAAGGTTTCGGAGCGAAACCCCGTGCCGAACGGCATGGTGACATTCTGCTCCGCGAGATCCTCCGGCGTGAGATAGCCCTGCCGGTCGCGCACCGCTGCGAGCCGCTCCGCCACCACCGGGTCGCGAAAGAGAATACGCAGCATTTCCTGATCGGCCGCGTTGAGATTGATCGACGTGCGGCCGGGCAGCGCCGTCACCAGCCGCTCGAGCCGCGCGGCGAGCTCGGCATCGAGGCCGGCGGCGCGCAGCGGGCGAATGTCGGTCACAGGGCCGGTGAGCCGCACCAGCTCGACCAGCTTCAGGATCTGCTCGCGGCTTGCGCCCGCCTCCTGTGCGATCGTCTGGAAGAGGATCAGCGGAGCCGCATCGCCCGAGCGCACCAGATTGATGTTGAAGCGGCCCTGCGCGTCCGAAACGGCAAGGTCGAAGCTGCCGCCCTCGATCGCGACACCGCGCTCGCCCAGGTTGGCCCAGGCCTCGCCGCGATGATCGCTGTCGGGCGCCTCCTCCGCGTCGCGGCGGAGCGCGACCAGCACGGAAAGCTCGCCGCCCCGGGCAATTGCGAGCGCCCGCGACGCCTCGCGCATCCGCACCGCTCCGTCGAGCGCGAGCGCCTCGCGATTGATCATCAGCAGCACCATGGCGCTGGCGATCGCAACGAACATGAGCACGTTGACGAGGATCATGCCCGCCTCGTCGGGCTCGGGCCCGCGCTTCATGCCGCAGGCTCCTCGGGCCGTTCGGGCAGGACGATGACGCGGCGGAGCACGCCGCCCGGCCCGCCCGGCGTCGCGACCTGCATCTCGACTTCGACCGCGCGCGGCCATGCATCCGGCTGGGTATCATCGGCCGGCCAGCGATCGACCCACTCGCCATTCCAGAAGCGCCAGCGCGCCGCCGTCACTCCCGGCAGAAGAAGTTGCGGCACCGGCCCGATGCTGCGCACCAGCGCGCCGCCCGAGGCATCGTAGCGCATCGGCACCGGCGGACCGCCGAGGCCCGGCGCGGCACGTGTGAACGAGATGCCCGCCCCTTCCCCCGAAAGCCGGCCACGAGCGATCTGATCGAAGTCGCTCGTGAGAACATACATGCTGCGCTGGAGCTGCTGGACTCGGTCGAGCCGCGCCTCGGTGCGTCCCTGCACCCCCATGATGCTCTGCACCAGCCCCAGCCCCGCGACTGCGATCAGCGCGAACAGCGCCAGCGAGATCATCAGTTCGAGAAGCGTGAAGCCGTGCTCGCCCGCCGCTCCGGACGGCGCCCGAGTCACGATCCGGAGCTCACCGCCACGGCCTGATAGCCCGAAGGCGAGGCGACGAGAATCGCGAAGTCGCGCGCGACGCTGCCGTCGGTTCGAAAGCGCACCGGCCCGGTGACGCAGCGGAAGCCCGGACTTTCGAGCAGGCCCTGCGTCCCCAGCTTTTCCGCCTCGCGCAGCGTCTTGGCGATCGAGGCGGCGTCATAGGCAAGCGCAGTGATCGCACCTGCACCGCCGCCGTTGCGCGCTTCGAACTCGGCGGCGAAGCGGCCGAACTCGTCCGGGCTCGGGCTTGCCAGCCAGGCGCCGTCGAGCACGTCGAGCGCCGCGGGCCGATGGTCGAGCGCCTGCAGGGTGCCGAGCAGCTGGATGCCGCTGTCCTTCAGCGTCCGCGCCGCCGCCAGTACCGCCTCACCGCTCCCCGGAAGCAGCACCGCATCGGGCGCCTCGCCCGGATCGGGGAGCGGCTGGCCGGGAACGACTTCGAGGATGCGGACGCGCAGGCCGAGCTCGGCCTCCATCCGTCCTGCCGCGAGCGCGGCGGCGGCGGACCAGGGGCTGCGATCGTCGATCACCGCCACCGAGCGAACGCCCCGGCTGCGGGCATAGCGCAGGATAGCGCTCGTCACCTGGCCCGCGGTGATGCCGAAGATATAGGTGCTCGGTTGGCGCAGCACGGCATCGTTGCTGAAGGCGATGACGGGCACGCGGCCCGCCGCGGTACTGCCGACCGCCGGCACCTGCTCGGCGAGCAGCGGCCCCAGCAGCAGCGCCGCACCCTCGCGCAGCGCCGCAGTGGCGGCAGCGGCCGCACCGGCCGCCGTATCGCCCGTATCGTGGATCTTGAGGAACTCGCCACTTTCGGCGAGCAAGGCCGCCTGACGCATGCTATTGCCCAGCCGCGCCCGCTCACCGGTGAGCGGAAGGAGCAGCCCGGTGGCAGGATCGCCGCGGCGGCCCACCGATGCGAACGAAGGGAACGCATAGCATGCCGTTGCTGCCACGACGCCGGTTTGCAGGGACTTCAGCAGGCTCCGCCGATTCATCGCCGCCTCAGGATACAGGGTTCGTCGCACGGCGGCGTCTTATCGTTTTCGCCGCGATCGGCATAGCTGCATATGCACTGGCGATGGTCTTCACCATGCCGGCCAGCGTGTTCCTGAAGAACCGGCCGTGGCGCACCGGCATCGCGGGAACCGTGTGGAACGGCGAAGTTGGGATCGCTGGCGGCAGCATCCTTTCGTGGAACTGGGCGCCGCTCCGCTCGCTCACCAGTCTGGGCTTCGCCGCCGACTGGACCGCGGCCGGCAACGATACCGACCTGGGCGGCCGCATGCTGATCGGCTTTTCCGGCGTCACGCTCGACACGGTGAGCGGATCGGCCGATGCGACGCTGTTGCAGGCGCTCCAGCCCAATCTGCCGTTCAGCTGCGACTTCACGATGCAGGTGGACATGGACCGGATCGTGGCGGGCGGCGGCGAGCAGATGCTGCAGGGCACGATCGTGACCGATCCCGGCAGCTGCACTCCGCGCGGCGGCGGCGCGGCGACTCCCGTGCCGGCACTGCTGCTGACCGCACAGCATATCGGCGACGAAACCCGTATCCGCCTGACGCCGGCCGCGCAGCGCCGCCAGACGCTGGTCGAAGCGACGCTGACCGAGGACGGCACGATCGACGTCGGCGTGACGCAGGACGGAGCGAGAGTGCTGCCGTTCCTCGGCGTGCCGGGCGGAATGCGCGTGCAGGGACAGATGTGACGGCACTTCGATGCCTCGCCCGCTGAGGCAAGGATCGAAGCAAATCACAGCGTGACCAGCTCGTTCAGATTGATGATCGGCAACAGGATCGCGAGCACCATGGTGAGCACCAGCCCGCCCATCACCAGCAGCACCAATGGCTCGACCAGCGAGACGAGCGTCGCCACCAGCGCGTCGAGCTCGCGTTCGAGCTCGCCCGAGGCGCGGGCGAGCGCGGGAGCCAGCTTGCCGCTCGATTCGCCCGAGGCGACGATCGCGACGAGCATCGTCGGGAACACACCCGCTTCCTGCATCGCCGCCCGCAGGCTGACGCCCTCGCGCACGCGCTGGGCGACGCCCATCGCCTTTTCGCGGACGTGGAGATTGGGGGTGACGGCCGCGGCCGCGTGCAGCGCCTCGACCAGCGGGACCGCGCTGCCGACGAGGGTGGCGAGGCTGCCCGCGAAGCGTGCCGCGTTGAGCTGACGGCTGAACCGCTTGAGCGGCGAGCGGGTGGCGAACCAGCGGTGCAGCCGCAGCCGGTTCGCAGGCACGCGCGACCAGCGGCCGAACAACAGGAACGCGGCGCCCGCCCCGATCAGCAGATACAGGCCGAAGCTCTGGAGAAACCAGCTGACCGCGATCAGCGCCCGGGTGAGGAACGGCAGATCGGCACCGCGCGAGACGAACACGCGCACGATATCGGGCACGACATAGATCATCAGCAGCACGACCATGCCGAGCGAGACCAGCGCAAGCAGCGCCGGATAGAGCAAGGCGAGGCCCAGCTTCTGACTGTTCGCCTGACGCGTTTCGACGAAGGCGGCGAGATGCTCGAGCACGCTCGAGAGCTTGCCCGATGCCTCGCCCGCGGCGACCGAGGCGCGGTAGAATTCGGGAAACGCCTTGGGATGCTGAGCCAGCGCGGCAGCGAAGCTGCGCCCGTCGAGGATCGCGCCGCGCACTTCGAGCAGCAGCGCACTCACGCTCTGCGATTCGGACTGGACGGCGACGAGGCGGAGCGACTCCTCGACCGGAATGTCCGAGCCGACCAGTGTGGCGATCTGGCGCGTGAGCGTCGCGAGCTGCTTCGACGAGACGCCCCGGCCGCCGATTCGCGGCAGACGGATACTCGTGGCACCGAGATTGCGCCGCTCGCCCGCCGATTCGACCGACAGCGGCAGCAATGACTGATCGCGCAGCATCGCCCGCGCCGCGGCGGGCGACGAAGCCTCGATCAGCCCCTTTTTCGAGGCACCCGTGCGGTCAGCGGCGCGATAGGCATAGGCGGGCATCGGCGTCTCGGCTCGGCGCTAGTTCCTGAAGGCTCGGCGCGCCCGCTTGCCGCCAGCTCCGCGCTCGGCGGCCATCAGACGAGAAACGGGTGCGCACGCGAGCTATGCATAAGCACAAGCGCGAAGCCTAGGACAGCGAAGAGTGGCCCGCGCCGTTCAAGCCGCGGGCGCGGAACCGCAGCCTGCTACTGGAGGTACGGCCAGCCCTCGGCATCGAACGCGATGGTGTTGAGTCCGAGCTTGGGAGCGCCGTTCGCGCGGCTATCGTAGAAATGATACACCAGCTTGAGCTGCCCGCCGATCTCGCGCACGCTCTGCCCGCCCGGTCCGACGACATAGCCGTGGGTGCCCAGGAGGATCGTGCCGCCGCCGTCGCGCAGATCGATTCCGCCCCGATCGAGGAACGGTCCCGTCGGACTCGCCGATCGTCCGACCACCACCCGATAGGTGCTGCTCGCCGAGCAGCAGGGATTGTTCGAGCCGAAATAATAATACCATTGCTGGCCGTTCACCACGCGCGGCAGGACGAAGGGCCCCTCCTGGCCCGCGCCGCGAAAGGCGATCACCGGAAGCGCACTGTTCGATTGCAACCGCAGCCCGGTCGCCGGATCGAGTTCGAGGACATGGATCCCGTCTTCCCACGAGCCGAACGCCATCCACCAACGGCCGTCGGCACCAATGAACGGTGCCGGATCGATCGCATTGAAGGTAGTGGTGCAGCCCGGCATGTTGCCGCAGGATTCGATGATCGTGCCCGCATCGGTCCAGGGGCCGTTCGGGCTGGTGCTCGTCGCCAAGGCGATCAGTGCCTGTGCGCCGTTGTTGGTTCCCGCCTGCGAGGGCGTGTTGTAGATCGGGATCGAGTAATAGAGATAATAGGTGCCGTTCGCGTGCAGGATCGACGGCGCCCAGATGTCGGTACGGCCCTGCCAAGTGGTGTTCTTGCTCGCCCACCAGCTGAAATCGGGCGAGATGATCGGTCGGGTTTCCGCGAGGAACAGGGCGCCGTCGGTCGAACGCGCCAGCGTGTTATGCGTGCCATAGAGCCAGATGGTTCCGCTCGCGTCCTGAAGGAGATCCGGATCGTGAACGTCGATGCCCGCTCCGGCGAGCACTGCCGGCTCGGGATAGGCACGGTCGCCGGTGACCGTGATCGCCCATTCCTGGCCGCTCGTCGCTCGCGCGCCCTGCGTGATCGCGCCGCCAGCGCCGACTTGGAGATATAATCCGCTGTTGACGTTGCGGATCAGATAATTGCCGTTGGATAGCCGATAGAAGGACCAGAGATGGTCGTCGGTGCCGTTGTCCGCCCATTGCACGGCGAGTGCCCCCTCGGCAGTCGAGGCGGCTTCGATCCCCATGACCTGATGAGTCAGCAGGCTTTCGATGTTGTAGCGGTTGTTCCCCATGGGCAGCGCATGCCAGCGGACCGCTGCCGTACCGCTTCCGCTGTCGGTCCGGGCGATCCGCGCGCCCGCCGTCTGGCTGGCGCCTTCGATCGTCAGCAAGGCGTTGCTTCCCGCGCTGCGGATTTCGAGCGCTGCGGCGTCGCTGATGGAGACGATCGTACCGGCCTCTGGACCTGCGGGCGTGGGCGTTGCGGTCGCCGTAGGCGTCGGAGTCGGCGCAGGGGTCACGACGGTCCCGCTCCCGCCACCATTGCCGCCGCAGGACGCAAGCAGAAGTGCGGCCGACAGCAGCGGCCAAGCGCGCACCTGCGCGCTCCGTTGATGAGCGTTCATATCCTCTCCAGTTGCTGGCGCTCTTGCGGCGCGGTCCGCAGAGAATGCAGGTATTTGTCTGAGTTTCAAACGGATTCTTCATTTACAGTGGCAGAGCTCACAGATTTTTGATGCTCCCTCATGAGTTTAGCGCACCTCAGCACAGGCCCGACTTGTCTGACTAATCCGCCTTTAAGGGCGGCAGAAGGGCGCGCGAATGTCCCGGCGGCGGTACTTCCGGCGCCGCGTTCGGCATTCGGAACGTCTGGCGGTTCAGCTCTCGTCGCGAACGACGCGTGCCACTTCCTCGACCGTGGTGATCCCGTCGCGCACCTTCGCTACGCCATCGTCGAGCAGGCTGGGATTGTCCCCACGGGCGTGGCGTTCAAGCTCGGCTTCGCTCGCGCCGTCGTGGATCATGCCCTGGAAGACATCGTCGACGGCGATGACTTCGTAGAGGCCGGCGCGGCCGCGATAGCCATCGCCGTGGCACTGGTCGCAGCCCTGCGCGCGCCAGACCGGATCGCCGGCGCGCAAGCCTCCGCCGAGGAGCAGCGCATCGGCCTCGCTCGCGACATCGGCGCGGCGGCATTCGGGACAGAGGCGGCGGACGAGGCGCTGCGCGGCGAGGCCCACCACCATCGGCGCGAGCAGATAGCGCTCGACCCCCATGTCGATCAGCCGAGTGACCGATCCCACGGCAGTGTTGGTGTGCAGCGTCGAGAGCACGAAATGGCCGGTCATCGCCGAGCGGACGGCGACCTGCGCGGTTTCGTGATCGCGGATCTCGCCGACCATGATGACATCCGGATCCTGGCGCAGGATCGCGCGCAGCCCACGTGCGAAGGTCATGTCGGTGCGCGGATTGACCTGGGTCTGGGCAATGCCGGCGAGTTCATATTCGATCGGATCCTCGACCGTCATTACATTGCGCTTGCGGTCGTTGAGCCGCGTGAGCGCGGTGTAGAGCGTGGTCGTCTTGCCCGACCCGGTGGGGCCGGTGACGAGCAGGATGCCGTGCGGCCGCTCGAGCAGGCGCGAGAACACCGCACGATCGCGCTCGCTCATCCCGAGGCCGCCGAGTTCGAGCTTCATGCTGCCGCGCTCGAGCAGACGGAGCACGACTCGCTCGCCATGCTGGGTCGGGATGGTCGAGACGCGCGCGTCGACATCGTGGCCGCCGATGCGCAGCGTGACGCGGCCGTCCTGCGGCACGCGCTTTTCGGCGATGTCGAGCTTCGCCATCACCTTGATGCGGCTGACGAGCAGCGGCGCGAGCGCGCGCGGCGGCTCGATCATGTCGCGCAGCACGCCATCGATCCGGAAGCGTACGACAAGGCGCTTTTCCTGCGTTTCGATATGGACGTCCGACGCGCCTTCCTTGATCGCCTCGAGCAGCAGCGCGTTGATCAGGCGGATCACCGGCGCATCGTCGCGCGTGTCGAGCAGATCGTCGACTGCGGCGGCCGAATCGGCCAGCGTGGCGAGATCCATGTCGCCGATATCGAAATCGGCAGCGGCGCCCGCGCTGTCGCCATAGGCACCGCCGAGCGCGGCATCGAAGGCTTCGTCCGACACCGCGACGAAGCGCGCCTCCGGGGCGATCCGCTGGACCTCGAGCAGCGCATCGAGTGCCACGGCGGAGCGGTGCAGGCACTCGATACCCTGCGCGCCCGGGCGGAGCAGCACGCCGTGGCGACGGGCATAGCCATAGGGAAGCGTGCGCGGCTCGGCAGCGGCATCGGTCAGCACCAGAGCCTCGTTCACTGGCCGAACTCCAGCGTCGCCCGGACACGGCCCGACGCGGGGCCGGGCGCGAAGCTGGCGCGACGCAGCACGAGCGGGCTGGTGGCGACGAGATCCGCCGTCCAGGCGAGGATCGAATCGTAGCTGCCGTCGGCGATCTCGGCGCGAACTCCCTCGGCAGTCGGCGTGGCAGTGACCGCGAGGCCGAACGACGGTGCCGAATCGGTGACGATCTGAAGCGGGGGTCCGTTGCGCTGCGGGGCCGCCGTCGCGCCGAGCGTGCCGCCTGCCGCACGGATGCGCGCGTTGAGCGTCTCATAGGTGCGGATATCGGCCAGCGCCTGCGCGCGGGCGGCCTGGAGCGGCTTCACGACGCCGAACACCGCGACCACGAGAAACAGCAGCACGGCCATGACCGAGAGCAACAGCCGCTCGCGCTGCGACAGGCCGCTCCACCAGCCGTCGAAGCGAGTGAGCGCGGCGTCGAGGGCCGGAAGGCGTTCGCGAATCACGACGATCATGCCGCCGCCGCCGTAACGCGGATCGTGCCATCAGGCGATTCGGCGACGGTCGCCTGCACCTGGGCGGCGCGCAAGGCGGCACCGATCCGAACGGCGAGGCCCGGTTCGGCCGCGGCCAGGTCTAGAGTCAGCGTGTTCGCGTCGAACGCGATGGCGCGAGTCGAGAGGCTGCCGGCGAGCGGCGCCAGCGCGCCCGAAACGCGCGACATCAGCGGCAGGAAGGTTTGTGGAGCGCCGCTGCCCGGCGGCGGCAGCAGATTGGTGACGGTGGCGATCATATCGTCGCCGAGCGCGATTCCGGGCGCAGCGAGCGCGACCAGCTCGCGCGTCTCGTCCGCACGGCGCTCGGCGATCGCACGCAGCATCAGCGTGTCGGCAGCGGCGATGAGGCCGTGCGCGGTGGCGCCGAGCACGGCGATCCAGCCGAGCCGCCGCCACACGCCGCCGCTGGAACCTCGGCGGCGGGCATAGACGCCCTGACGCAGATCGAGCGCGGGCGCGGCGAGACGCTCGGCAAGCGGAGCCGCGTCGCCGCGCTCGGTCTCTGCGCGCATCTCGGGCGGCAGCGGCGCACCCCAGGCGATCGCGGGCGGACGGCCCGCCGATTCCCACGCGGCAGGGAGCATCGCCGCGGCGCAGGCAAAGCCGGTGCCGTCGCTCGCGCGGACCACCGCACGCGCGCCGTCGAGATCGACCGACCAACAGCCGGGCGGCGGCACCGGCAGGGCAAGCGCATCGGGCACCATCGCGGCATGGCCCATGCCCGCCGCCTCGGCCGCGTCGATCCAGGCCGCCATGCGATCGTGGCGGACGACACCGACGAGATAGCGCTTCTCGCCGATCTCCGCGCCGAGCGCGAGATGCACCGATTCGATCGGCTCGGCGATCCGGTCCTCGATTGCGAAGGGCAGCGCCTCGAGCCGCTTGGCGCGCGTGGCGAGCGGCAGATCGACGGCGAGCAACAGCACCGATTCGGTCGGCACCAGCAGAGTCGCCGGCCCGTCGGGCGCAAGCGCCACGAACCCGCCACCCGCCAGGGTGCCGATACCGCCGCCCGGAGCCTCGGGCGCAACGGGCGGCTGGCGTCTGGCCGAATCGCTTGTCACATTGCTTTCATGGATCGAACGCATGGGGAGCCGATGCGCATAAGAATGAAACAGTTCCGTGACAGCGTGGCATCAGCGGCGCGGGCACGCAAGCGTCGTGCGGCTTCGCAGAGCGAGGCCGGGCTCACGCTCGTCGAGATGATGGTGGTGCTGGTGATCATCGCACTGGTCGCCGCGCTGATCGTGCCGAACGTGATCGGCCGGCCCGACCAGGCGCGCGTGACCACCGCCACCTCGAACCTCGCCACCATCTCGCAGGCGCTGACGATGTACCGCCTCGACAATGGCGACTATCCCTCGACTCAGCAGGGGTTGAAGGCGCTGGTCGAGCGGCCGTCGGTGCCGCCGGTGCCCGCCAACTGGGCGCAGGGCGGCTATCTGACCGGTCTCCAGACCAACGACCAGGGCCAGCCGATCGACCCGTGGGGCAATCCCTATGTCTATGCGAACAACGGCGGCAGCATCGAGCTGAAGTCGCTGGGAGCCGATGGGCAGCCGGGCGGCGAAGCGCTGAACGCCGATATCGAGGCGCGGCGCTGACCGCAGGCGGATCGACGGCGGACCGCGCCTTCTGGTAGAAAGCAACGAGTCGGGCGCCGTGCCGTCCGCCGGGGGGATGTTCGAGCGAACCATGGCCGACCGCCATCGCCACATGCGCGATTTCCGCGCCCGCCCCCACGAGGCGGGGCTGACGCTCGTCGAGATGCTCGTCGTGCTGGCGATCATCGCGGTGGGTGCCGGCGCAGTCTCGCTCAGCATCGGCAGCGTGACGCGCGCGCCGAGCGTGGAAGCCGAGGCGCGGCAGCTCGCGACGCGGCTGCAGGCGGCCGCCGACGACGCGATGCTGGGCGACCGGATGGTCGCGTTCACGGTCGAGGAAGACGGCTATGGCTTCACGGCCTATACGCCGCAGGGGCTGGCAGAACCGATTTCGCGCCAGCTCGACTTTCACCGCCTCCCGGGCGGGATGGTGATGACGCTGAGCGCAACGCCGCCGATCCTGCTCGGCACCGAGGGCGGCGGACGTCCGCTGACCGCTACGATCGAAAGCGGCGGGCAGCGCTGGATCGTCGCCTATGACGGCATGACCGCGACGGCGATTCCGGGGCTGGAGCCGGAGGCATGAAGCAGGGCGATGCACAGGGCTTCTCCCTGATCGAGGCGCTGGTGGCGCTCGCGGTGCTGGCGATCGCGACGGTGGGGCTCATCGGCACGGTCGAATCGCACATCGATTCGACGCGGGCGATGGAGCGCCGCGCCGCCGCGATGTGGGTCGCCGAGAATCGGCTTGCCGAGCTGTCGCTGGCGGGCGGCGGCGCAGCGCCCGGAGCCGATGAGGTGGCGATGCTGGGCAATGACTGGCGGGTCGCCGTGGACCGCAGCTCGACCGACGATCCCGAAATCGCACGCGTGCGCATCGAGGTGTTCCCAAGCGGCGAACAGTCGGCGCTTGCAACGCTTGACGGCTTCGTAGACGGGAGGCCGCGATGACCGGGGGGTATTCGCTTTCGCCGCGGCAGATCCGCACCGCGCTCGACCTGCTGACGGCAGGCGTGGTGATCTCGATCGCCTGGGCGTTGGCGGGGCTGACCTGGCGGATCGCGGGTCATGCCGGAACCGGCGCGATCACCGTGCCGAGCGGCCGCAGCGGCCCTGCGGTGCGGCAGGACATCTCCCCGGCGCTGGCGCTGGCGCCGTTCGGCAAGGCAAGCGTGAGCGAAGCCACGCAGCCGACATCGCTGCCGCTGGAATTGAAGGGCGTTTTCGCGGCGCAGCCGGCGACGCTTTCCACTGCCTTCATTTCGATCGAGGGCGCGGAGGCAGCGCCGTTCCGGATCGGCGACACGGTAAACGGCGCGACGATCCAGGGCATCCTGCGCGATCGCGTGGTGCTGAGCAACGGCGGCCGGATCGAACATCTCGCGTTCCCCGATTCCTCCCTGACGCCCGAACAGCGCGCCGCCGCACAGCAGCAACAGGCGGCCGCACCGTCGGCAGCGCCCGCCGCACCCGCCGCTGCCGCTGCGGCCGCCGCGCCTCCCCTTTCCGCGCAGAACGCCGGATCGCTGCTCCAGCGGCTCGATGCGTCACCTGTCGAGGGAGGGCTGCGCATCGGCGAGAACGGCCCGCCCGGGCTGCGGCAGGGGGATGTGCTGCAGGCAGTGAACGGCACGCCGCTCAGCGACCCCACGGCCGCCGCCGCCGCGCTCCAGGCCGCGCAGGCGAACGGCTCCGCCCAGATCACTCTCGTTCGCGACGGGCAGCGCGTGCTGCTGACCGTCCCGCTCCGCTAGGAAGACCGCCCCTTGACTTCGCTCCGATCCATCGTCGCCACGCTCGCGCTCGGCGCGACCGCGCTGCAGCCGATCCCGCTGCTGGCCCAGACCGTTCCGCCGCCGGTGCAGGACACGCCGGCCGGGCCGCCCGCCGACGTGGTCGTCAATATGCGCGGCGTCGAGATCACCGACGTCGCGGACCAGATCTCGCGGATCACCGGCCGCACGCTGATCCTCGACCCGGCAGTGCAGGGCAAGGTGACAGTGACTTCGGCCACGCCGCTCACGCCTTCGGGCGTGTGGGAGCTGTTCCTTTCGGTGCTGCGCGCCAATGGTTTCGCCGCAGTCCGTTCGGGGCGGGCGTGGCGCATCGTTCCGCAGGCGAATGCGGTGCGCGACGGCGGCGTGCCGGGCCGCGGCGTTTCCGGGCAGGAATTGACCACGCGGATGATCCGGCTGGCGAACGTCCCGTCGGGCGAAGTCGCGCGCGTAGTGCGCCCGCTGGTGGCGAATTTCGGCAGCGTCGAGCCGCTGACCAGCCCCAATGCGATCGTTGTTACCGACTATGCCGACAATGTCCGCCGCATCGAAGCGATCGCTCGGTCGCTCGACGGCGGCAGCGGATCGACTTTCGCCACGATCAATCTGCAACACGGCAATGCCGCCGAAGTGGCGCAGGCGCTCCAGGGCGTGCTCGCCGCAGACCAGGCGACCGTGGGCGCCACGCGCATCGCCGCCGACGCGCGTTCGAACACGGTGATCGTGCGGGGCACGCCTTCCGCCGTCGCGGAGGCCCGCCGGATCGCCGCGGCGCTCGACACGCCGGGCGGCACGACCGCGATGACTCGCGTGTTCCGCCTGAACTACGCCGACGCCGAATCGGTGACCGCCGTGCTGCAGGGCGTTTTGGGGATCGAGGCGGAAGCAACCAATCCGGTGGCGCGCAGCCTCTCGAGCCGCAGCAGCCAGAGCCTGCGCCCCTCGCCCACCCGGGCGCTGAGCGAGCTGACCTCCGGCAATGCCGCCACTGCCGCCGCAGCGGTAGCGGGCGGGCAGACCGAACGCACGCCGCTGACGAGCGGCGGCAACGAGGGCCAGCCGGCACAGGGCTTTTCGACGCCCGAGGTCACGGTGCAGCCCGCGCCGGACATCAACGCCGTGGTGGTGCGCGGCACGCCCACCGCAGTCGCATCGATCGAGGCACTGATCACCGAACTCGACGTGCGCCGCCCGCAGGTGCTGATCGAAGCAATCATCGCCGAGATCCAGGGCGACGACGCCGAAACGCTGGCGATGCAGATCGGCACCAGCGGCGCGGTGCTCGACCAGGTGGAAGGCATCGGCACCTCGTTCGGCAATCCGGGGCCGTCGCTGGGAACGATCCTGACCGCGCTCGGCGTGCCGGCGGGTCAGCTGCTTGGCGAGGGACTCACGGGCAATATCGCGTTCGGCGACGATTTCTCGGTCCTGCTGCGCGCGATCGGCGTGTCGGAACGTGCGAACCTGCTGTCGGCGCCGCAGACGATGGCGGTGGACAACACGCCCGCCGAGATCGTGGTGGCGCAGGAGGTTCCGTTCGTCACCGGATCGATCCTCACCGGCAACACCGACGTCGCGCCCTATACGTCGATCGAGCGCAAGAACGTGGGCCTCACGCTGCGCGTCCTGCCGCGGATCAACGCCGGCGATACGATCCGGCTCGAGGTGAGCGTCGAAGCCTCGTCGATCGCGCCGATCCAGGTGCAGGGCGCGGCGGATATCATCACCAACCAGCGCTCGGTGATCAACACCGTGCTTGCCGACAACGGCAGCACCTATGTCCTCGGCGGTCTGATTTCCGACGACTATACCGACTCGCGCCGGCAAGTGCCGGTGCTGGGTGACATTCCGATCCTGGGCGAGCTGTTCAAGTCGCGATCGGAACGGCGGTTGAAACGGACCCTGTTCATCTTCATCCGCCCCACCATCCTGCGCGACGGCGCCGACGCGGCGGCGGTGGCACAGGACCGCTACAACCGGCTGCGTGCCGACGAACTGGAGAGCATCGAGCGCGAGAGTCTGTTGCTCAAGCCGCCGACGCCTCGGCTGACAGTGGAGATCGACGGGATCTACTGATCCTCGCCGGCGGGCAGCGGCACGCGCACCCGGGCGGTACCGCGCGTGAAATAGGCCGCGTCGATCGCGAGCGATTCGAGCCGCCAGCCATCGATGCTCTCGCCAAGCGCCAGCGTGCGGCTTTCGCCCTGCGCGGTTTCGGCAAAGGCGACGGCATCGCGCCCGATCCGACCGACGATGCCGGTGAGCCGCGGCGCATCGGCGGGAAGCGCGATCTCGCCGGAAGCCGCTCCGAAGAGCGGGCGTGCATAGGCCGCATCGAGTGGCGGCGGAGCCTTCGGCACTGCAAGCGGGCCAGGTGCGGGCGCCGGTTCCGCCGGCACTGGCGCGGGCGCTCGCAGCAACAGCAGCGGCTGTGCGACGGCCGCGAGTGCGGCGGCAACCAGCGCCGCCCGCAGCGGACGCGAGATCAGCGCCATGCCGCCACTGCCTCGCCTTCCAGCCGGATGCCGCCTTCGGGGAGCGGCGCGAGCGCCCAACCGCGCAGGCGAACGAGCGGCGACCCGCGTTCCAGCGCATCCGCCAGCGCTAGCACTGATTTTTCCGGACCGGAGAGCCGCAGCTTTACCGCGACGAGCCCCACCGGCGCCCGGGCGAGGGAAAGCTCCTCAACCAGCAGGCCCCCCTGCCCCGCCGCCGCACGGATGCGACGGGCGAGCTGCCTGCGCGCCGCCATCGCATCGGGCGCCTCGATCGCCGAGGCGGGCACGACGAGCGGCGGCGCGACGGCCGCAGGCGCATCGGCAAGCAATGCCAGCCGCGCGCGCTCGGCACGCGCCTCGGCGAGCCTCCCGAGAGCGGCCCCGGTCGCGGGGGCGAGCAGCAGCGCGAGAACAAGCCCCGCGAGACCGCCGATCGCGAGCGGAGGCAGGCGTCTCATTCGCCCCGTTCCTCGAAACGGACGCGCAGCCCGGATTCGTCGCCGGCCTGGCCGGTCTCGCGCAGACCGGCAAGCTCCGGCGCGCGGCGCAGCGCAGTACGCAGCCGATCCGGATCGGGCGTGAACACTTCGGCGGCGAGTGCGCCATCCCCCCCGCGCGCGACTCGGCGGAGCACCGCATCCTCGGGCAAGGCGCGGGCAAGCGCTTCAACCGTGGCGCTGGGGCCGGGGCGCGCAAGCATCGCGGCCAATTCGGCCCGGGCGCGCTGCCGGGCAGCTTCGGCCGCACGGCGCGGCTCGACGCGTTCGCGGAGCACCGCCGTGGCCGCCTCGGCGCGAGCGGTGAGGCGGTTCGCGAGCAGCAGCGTGGCAAGGGGACCGGCCGCGAGCAGCAATGCGAGCATTCCGGCCCCGATCCATTCCGCGCGCGAGGCGACGCGCGGCGGCATGGGACGCGCCAGGCGCGCCGACACAGCCGGCAAGCCGCCGCGCCAGGCCGCACCTATCCGATCGGCCAGGCTGCTGGCGCGCGCGGCCGGCGGATCGACAGGATCGGGCTTGGGCAAGTCCATCGGCGCCGCCGATACTCCAGTGCGGGGGGCTCCGCATAGCTTCAGCGGGGCGCAGACACAAAGCTGACGCACATGTGTCACCGCTTCGCCATCAGCCGTCCATCACCGCGTAAAGCAGGATCGCCACAGCTCGCTCTCGAACCGAGTCGCCCGTTGCGACTCGGGCTTTGGGGGTATCCGCGATGACCGACCAGACCGACCTGAGCCTCGGCTATACCGACGGCGACATCGACACCAACAACACCGGCGCCATCTCGCTGAACTCGCTGGTCGACCAGCGCCTCTCGCGCCGTCAGACGCTGCGCAGCGGCGCCTCGGCCGCGGCGGTCGCGGTGTTCGGCGGCACGGTGCTGACCGCCTGCGACGAAGCCACCACGAGCTCCGATGCACCGCCGACGGTGACCGCAGGATCGAGCGGCGCGACGACGGCGGGACGGATGGTGACGCTCACCGGCACGGCATCCGACAACGGGACGGTCGGCGCGGTGGCCTGGGCGCAGATCGGCGGCCCGACCGTGACGCTCAGCAGCCCGAACGCCAACACCACCACCTTCCTGGCGCCCAGCGTGGCCGAGCCGACCACCCTCACCTTCCGCTTCACTGCCGCTGATGAAAACGCGCAGACGACGAGCGCGACCACGACCGTCACGGTCAGCCCGGCGGTGCTCGGCTTCACCGCAGTCCCCAAGAACCGCAATGACATCGTCACCGTACCTGAAGGCTACACGGTGACCGTGATGACCGCGCTGGGCGATCCGCTGGCTGCGGGCGTGCCGGCGTTCAGGAACGACGGCTCCGATACCGATTATGCCAACCGCATCGGCGATCATGGCGACGCGCTCTACTGGTACGGCCTGAGCAGCTCGGGCACGCGTGACGACAACAGCTCGACGCGCGGCCTGCTGGTGCAGAACCACGAGAACCTCAACGTTCAGTATCTCCACCCCGCCGGCCCGACCGCGCCCGGCGGCGTCCGCCCGGAAGCCGAGGCGATCAAGGAGATCGAGGCGCACGGCGTCAGCGTCACCGAATATCGCCGGACGAACGGCGCCTGGGCCTATGTGCAGGACAGCGCGTTCAACCGCCGCATCACGCCGAACACGCCTACCGTGCTGCACGGTCCGGTGCGCGGCACCAGCTGGGTGGTCACTGCCTATTCGCCGACCGGCGTCGCCGGCCGCGGCACGATCAACAACTGCGCCAACGGCCACACCCCCTGGGGCACGAACCTGACCTGCGAAGAGAATTGGGCGGGCTATTTCCGTCGCAGCGGCGACGATGCGCTGCGCAGCGCCAAGGAACTTACGTCGCTGCGCCGCTATGGCGTGACCAGCAGCAGCGGCAACTATCTGTGGTCGACGGTGACGCCGGCGGACGCCAGCAGCACCATCTTCCGCAAGTGGGATGCGCGCGCCACGGCCGGAACGCCCACCAGCGACTTCCGCAACGAACCCTTCCAATATGGCTGGGTCGTCGAACATGATCCCTATGACAAGAATGCGGCGCCGCGGAAGCGCACCGCGCTCGGCCGCATGGGGCATGAAGGTGCCTGGCTGAGCCGTGCGGAAGCCGGCAAAAAGCTCGCCGTCTATATGGGCGACGATTCGCGCGGCGAATATTTCTACAAATATGTGTCGAACGCGAGCTGGGACGCGGCGGACGCGACTTCGGCCAACCGCCTCGCCATGGGCGACAAATATCTCGACCAGGGCACGCTCCACGTCGCGCGGTTCAACGCCGACGGCACCGGCCAGTGGCTCCCGCTGACCTTCGGGCAGGTTCCGAACCGTCCGGCCGCCGGCGCGGATCCGGAATATGTCTTCGCCGATCAGGCCGACATCCTCGTCAACGCCCGCCTCGCCGCGGACGCCGTGGGTGCGACGGGCATGGACCGTCCGGAATGGACCGCGACCAACATGGTGAACGGCGAGGTCTATCTCACCCTCACCAACAACAATGCGACGGTGCGCCCGCTGAACGGAACGAACGCGGCCAACCCGCGCCACTACAACGATCCGAAGGGCACTTCGGCCCAGCGCGGCAATCCCAACGGCCATATCATCCGCATCCGCGAAAATGGGGACGATCCGGCCGCAGCGGGCTTCACCTGGGACATCTATCTGTTCGGTGCGGGCTCTGACCTCGATCCGAACAACATCAACGTCTCGGGCCTCACCGCCGGCAATGACTTCTCGAGCCCGGACGGGATCTGGTTCTCGCGACCGACGAACCCGGCGGGCCTGGTGAACCCGGTGCTGTGGATCCAGACCGACGACGGCGCCTACACCGACGTCACCAACAACCAGATGCTCGCCGCGATGCCCGGCCGCGTCGGCGACGGCGGTGCGCGGACCATCACCAACACGGGTGCGAACGGCGCGACCGCAACCCAGGCGACTCGCGTCGGCAAGCCGGCGACGGACGCGACGGTGAAGCGCTTCCTGATCGGCCCGGTGGAATGCGAGATCACCGGCGTCGACAGCACGCCGGACGGCCGCACGCTGTTCGTCGGCATCCAGCATCCCGGCGAGGACGGCACTCCTGCCGCGCCGACCTCCAACTGGCCTGCCAATCAGAACGGCGCCGCCCCGGCCGGCACGCGGCCGCGCTCGGCGGTGGTCGCGATCACCAAGAACGACGGCGGCGTGATCGCGCTCTGAGCGATCGCACGCGCAACGAGAAGGGGAGGTCGCTCGCGCGGCCTCCCCTTTTTTTCGTGGACCCCGTGCGAAGCGCGGCGCACCGGCCGCGCTTCGGATCAGGTGTCGGTGCGGCTGATGATGTTGGCGGTACCGTCCACGGTGATCGAAATCAGATGGGCAGTCCCGTCCTGGCAGGTCGCGCGCCAGGTGGGCAGGTTCTGAACATCGTCGACCCGTTCGGACGCAGTGACGTTCTGGCACTGGAGCCCGGCGTCGCGAATCGCGCGAATGAAGACGACGTTGCGCTCGGACTCACCCATTTCGAACATCGCCGCCTGAACGTTGGTGGCGACGAGATTACCGCCGTCCTCGACCACAGGCTCGGCCGGCTGGACGGTCTGATCCGATTCCGGCGCCTCGGTGCAGCCCGCCAGCGCGAGCGCGGCCACGCCGGCCGCAATGATCCACTTGCTCATGTTCGTCGCTCCTCCTCAGCTCCAGAACGCTTCGTCACCCGATCGCAGTGCGTGCGAAGCCTCCCCCGGCAATGCCGCAGCCGTCCAGGAAGTTCCGGGCGGAACCGCCGATCAATGCCGATAGGCGTTCGGCAGGCGCCCGTCCGGCGGGGTGAGATAACGATCGCGCAGCCGCTGCTGACGGGTTTCGAGCGGCTGCTCGACGCCGTCGACGAACACCATCGTCGCCGCCGTCCCGACCTCGAGCGGATCGCCGTCCCAGATCACCACATCGCCGCGGCGGCCCGGACGCAGCGAGCCGATCTCGCCGCCCATGCCGAGTGCCTCTGCCGGACCCGAACTGATCGCCGCGAAGGCAGCGCCCCAATCGAGTCCGGTCTCGCCCGGAACCCGCGAAAGACCGACCAGATTGCCGGCATATTGCTTCACCCAGCGCACCTGATGCGCCTCGTCGTTGAACAGGCCGATCGCGATTCTCACTCCGGCCGCGCGCATCCGGCCGAGGTTCGACTGGGTGGCGGCGAGCTGTTCGAACGAGGCCGGCAGATCATTGAGCGCGGCGGCGATCACCGGCACGCCGGCGGCCGCAATGCGCGGAGCGACCGTCCAGCCCTCGGTCGCACCGACCAGGACGAGATCGAGATCGGGAAACTCGTTCTTGAGATCGAGGACGGTGAGAATGTCAGATCCGCGCTCGACATGGACCAGCAGCGGCACGCGCCCCTGCACCACCGGCGCCAGCGCCGCGGCATCCAGCCGCGTGAGGAACGCGTCGCGGCCGCGATCGGCGAAGGCCGCCGGATCGCGCGCATAGTCGCGTGCCTCCATCAGCGCGTTGCGCAGCATCGCGTGCGCGGCCGGGCGGCTGCCGCCCGCCGTGCGGGCGCCGGCTTCGCCATATTCCATGTACTGGAACGCGCGCGGCGCGGTAACCGCGTCCATGTCCGCTCCAAGGTCGATCACCGCGCCCTGGCCGGCGAAAATGGACTCGCCGGTGCCGGGAGCGACGACCGCGCGGGTGACGCCTTCGGCCCGGTTCAGCGCGATCGCGCTGGCGAGCGGATTGACCGCTGGGGCGACATCCAGCGCGGCGTGAAAGGGCGAATCGTCGGCGCTGGTGTCGTTCGTTTCGGAGACGCCGGAAATCTCGACAATGCCAAGCCGGCTGAACCCTGCAATGATGCCGGGCGACACCCATTTGCCCTGCGCATCGACGGTGCGGAGCCCCGCGGGAACGGCGACGTTCGTGCCGGCGGCGACGACACGGCCGTCGCGGATCACGACCGTGCCACCCTCCACTGGCGCCGAGCCGTCACCGATCACGAGCCGCGCGTTGGTGATGGCGACGTCCTGCGCAGCGGCGGGAATCGCGGCGGCGAAAACCGCTGCGATCGCGGTCGCGGAAAGCATCATGCGCTTCATCGTCACATCCCCTGTCCCGGCTGGCCGAGCTCGAAGTCCGACACCGGCCGCAACTCGGGATTGTTCATGTCGTACAATAGCGCGCCATCGACCCACACCATCTGCGGGCGCGTGTAGACGCTGAACGGATTGCCGTTCCACAGCACGAGATCGGCCATCTTGCCGGCGCGGATGCTGCCGGTCTGGTCGGCGATGCCGAGCACGCGCGCAGGATTGATTCCGAGCCAGCGCCAGGCATGTTCCTCGCTGATGTCCATTCCGGCGCGGATGCCGGCGGCACGTGCCTTGGCGACTTCCTGATTGAGCCGCTGGATGCCGTTGGCATCGTCCGAATGGATCAGTGCGCAGGCACCCTGATCGTCGAGGATCGCGAGATTGGCGTCGGTTTCGTCATAGGCTTCGAGCTTGAAACCCCACCAATCGGCCCAGACCGCTGCGCATGTATCGCTTTCGCGGAGCAGATCAGCGATCTTATAGGCTTCGACCGCGTGGTGAAACGCAGTGACGCGATAGCCGAACTCACGCGCCATATCGAGGACCACCGCCATCTCGTCGGCGCGGTAGCAATGGTTCTGGATCAGGATCTCGCCGTCGAGCACGCCGCGTAGGGTATCCATGCCGATGTCGCGCGCGGGCGGATCCCCGCCCTCGGCCTCATATTTGTCCCACTTGCGATCATATGCCTGCGCCTCGGCCCAGGCCTGGCGATTGACCGCGAGATTGCCCATCCGCGTCGAGGGCATCCGGTTGCGCGAGCCATAGACGCGCTTCGGGTTTTCGCCGCACGCCATCTTGAGCCCATAGGGGGCGCCCGGGAAGCGCATGCCCTGCACCGTCCGCGCATAGACATTCTTCACCGTGACCGAGCGCCCGCCCATCAGGTTCGCCGAGCCGGGCAGGATCTGAAGCGTGGTCACTCCGCCATTGGCGAGCGCGCGGGAAAAGCCGGGATCCTGCGGCCAGACGCTGTGTTCGGCCCAAACCTCGGGCGTCGTGGGCGCGGTCGCTTCATTCCCGTCGGAGACCGCCGCCACCGAGGGCGAAGGATAGTCGCCCAGATGGCTGTGCACGTCGATGATGCCGGGCGTGAGATAACTGCCCGCCCCGTCGATCACCGTCACGCCGGCGCTGGCCGCGAGATCGGACCCGACCTCGACGATCCGCCCGTCGCGGAACAGCACCGCGCCATTCTCGATCCGGCCACCCTCGCCGTCCAGGATGGTGACGTTGGTGACGAGCGTCGGCACACCGGCATAGGGCCGATAGGTCGAGGGGTAGGGATCACGCGAGTAGCTCTCCCCCCGCGCGTCCGCATCCGACGATGCCGAGGCGCTGGAAGTGCCGCCGCCGGCGCCCGCGGCGGCACAGCCCGCGAGCGCGACGGCCGCGCCCAGCATGAGGATCGATCGAAGCAAGCGGCAGTCTCCCATCACGTCGTCGCGGGTCGCGTGTGCGCGCTCTTGATTGCGGGCCGGCGCCCGCTTGGCAAGGGACAAGACGATTTCGCACCCGCAACCTTCGCGCGCGACGAGAAAAGCTGGCCCACCCTGGACGCACGGACATTTTCAATTTGGAACCATGTCGTTATGCTCCTCCTGCCGGGCGCCTTTCGCGCCCGGTGCGTAGGACGTGTCGAGTGACGATGCACGGGCAGACGCCAGGAACGGCAACGATGCCGGCCAGACGGCGACTAGCGGCATATTTCGCCGCCGCCGCGGCTCTGTGCGGCCTTGTCGAGCTGATAGGCGGCTGGTTCCTCGGCATCCGGTGGCTCCGCGGCTTCGGCGTCGAAGGCCACCCGATCTGGCCGTGGACGTCGGTGGGCTATATCGCGCTGTCGCTCGGCTATCTGGCGGGCCTGCTCGGGCACAAACGCCTCGCGCGGCGGATCTGGATTGCGCCGCTCGTCATTGCCGGCGCCTCGATCGCGCAGATTCTGGGCGGCTTCAGCCTCGGCACCGACACGTGGCTGTTCGCCGACGCGCTGCGCGAATATCCGCTCGATGCGGCGGGCCGGCCCACGCTGAATTCGGCGGCCTCGATCCTGCTCCTGACGTGCGCCGGCTATGTAAGCGTCAGCGGAAAGCTGCGCGGGGCGGATCGCTTCCTTTTGGGCGAGCACGCCAACCTGCTGGCGAGCGCGAGCCTCGGCCTGGGCATCCTCGCGGCGCTGCTTGCGATCTTTTCCTCGCTGTCGCAGCAGTCGTCGGGCCTGTTCACCGGTGCGCTTCCCGCCGGAATCATGGCGGTGCTGCTGTCGACCGCGTGCATCGTGTGGAACGTCGACTTCGGCCGGCACCGCCTTCTGAGCCGCCGTCACGTCGATTGGCGTGCGATCGCGGGATTGCTGCCGGTGGTGCTCTTTTTCCCGGTCGTGCCCTCGCTGCTCGAAGTGGCGCTCACCGACGCCGATCTCATGTCCCCGCTGGCACGGGAGCTGATCGTCGTGTTCGGCAACATCGCGATCGTGGCGGTCGTCACGTATTGGGCTGTCGTCAGGCTCGCGCACGAACAGGCGCTGCTGACCGACTTCAATGAGGCGCTCGAATTCACGACCATCGTGCTGGTGACCGAGGACGGGCGAATCAGCCACTGGTCGCGCGGATGCGAACAACTCTATGGCTGGAGCGCCGCGGAAGCACGAGGCAAGCGGAAGTACGAACTACTGCGGTCCCGATGCGAGCAGGATTGGCAAACGGGCCTCCCCCGCCGCACCGGACCCGATGTGCAGCAACTGGTGGAGCAACGCCGCGACGGAAGCGAAGTCACCGTTCTCGAGCGAACCCGTCGCGTCGAGCGACCGGGGCGCGAGCCGCTGGTCATCTGCAACATCTCCGACGTTTCGTGCGAGGCCGAGGCGATGGCCGCGCTCCGGGCGAGCGAGGATCGGCTCGCGATCGCGATGTCGGCGCATGAACTCGGCATTTTCGAATGGGATGTGCAGACGGGAGCGATCACCTGGTCCCCCGGCACCGAACAACGGCTCGGCCTCGCGCCGAACGCGATTGGCGACTTCGAAAGCTGGCGGGCACAGGTGGAACCGGAGGATGTCCAGCAAATCCTCGACACGATCGCCAGAGCCGTCGCCGATCGCGCCGAGCGCTTCACCTTCCGATACCGTTTCCTTCAGCAGAGCGGCACCGTCCGCGCCGTCGAGGGATCGTCACGCGCATTCTACGATGCCCAGGACAATCTGGTACGCACCGTCGGAGTGATCATGGACGTCAGCGAGCGCGAGGAGCGCGAGATGGCGCTGCGCGCGCGGGAGGCGCAGCTGCGCTCGGTGCTCGAGACCGTGCCCGACGGGATGGTGGTGGTCGACGAGACGGGCAAGATCCGCGAATTCAGCGCAGCGGCAGAAGCGCTGTGGGGCTATCGCGCCGGGGACGTCGTGGGCAGGGACTATACGCTGCTCATTCCGCAGGACCAGCGCGAGCGGGTCATGACATCGCTGGGAGAATTTCTTCGCGCGGGAGACAGTGATCTCGTCAGCCGGGCCGCCACCGCAGTGGGAGAACATGCCGATGGACGCCGCTTCCCGCTGGAGGGAAGAGGCGGAGTCACGCGGGTCGACGGAGGCGTTCTGTTCACTTTCTTCTTCCGCGACATTTCCGAACGGCTGGCTGCCGAGGAGCGTCTGAGCGATCTCAACGCCGAGCTGGCCCATGTATCGCGGCAGAGCGCGATGAGCGAACTGGCGGCGGACATCGCGCACGAACTGAACCAGCCACTGAGCGCGACCGCCAATTTCCTGTCCGCGGCGCGCATCCTGATCGAGCAGCAGGGCGATGCCGATCGCATTTCCGAGCTGCTTCGCATGGCCAACGAACAGATCCAGCGCGCCGGCGAGATCATCAGGCGGATGCGGGCGTTCATGTCCAAGGGCGAAGTCGAGATCGGAGCGGAATCGCTCGAGCAGACGCTGCGTGACGCTGCCGAGCTGGTGCTCGTCGGCACCGGACAGTTCGACATCGACGTGACCTATTCGCTCGATCCTGCCGCTCGGCTGATCTTCGCAGACCGCATTCAGATCCAGCAGGTGCTGGTAAATCTGCTGCGCAACGCGATCGACGTTCTGCGCAATTCGCCGACGAGCGAGCGCAGCATCCACATCGCCTCGCGCAAGCTTAACGAGCAATTCATCGAAGTAAGCGTGAGCGATACCGGACCCGGAATAAAAGATACGGTTCTAAAACAATTGTATACCCGTTTCGTTACGACGAAACAGAATGCCGGAATGGGTATTGGTCTTTCGATCAGCAGGCGTATCATTGAGGCGCATGGTGGTACGCTGGAAGCGGAGAACCGTCCTGAAGGCGGCGCGACATTCCGGTTCACCGTACCGGCAGTAAGGGAGTTGGAGGAAGCGTGACACGAACAATCTACATCGTCGATGATGACGACCCCGTCCGCGCATCGCTCCACGGCCTGTTGTCGGTGAAATCGGATCTCGTGATCCGCGGCTTTCGCACGGGCGATGCATTCCTTGCCGAATCCGCCGAGCTCGACCGTGGCGTCCTGCTGCTCGACTTCCACATGCCGGGTTCGACCGGGCTCGACGTACTGCTCGCGATTCAGGACGATCCCCGCTTCGCGGCAGTGATCCTGACTGGCCAGGGCAATGTCGATCTGGCCGTGAAAGCCATGAAGGCCGGCGCGCTCGACTTCATAGAAAAGCCCTACGAGGCCGAAACGCTGCTGCGAATCGTCGATGCCGCCTTCTCCCGGCTCGAAGAGGATAGCGAGGAGGCGGCTCGCGTCGCCGCGGCGCAGGCCAAGATCGACAAGCTCAGCCCGCGCGAAACCGATGTGCTGAAGGGGCTGATCGAAGGGCGCTCGAACAAGATCATCGCCTATGAGCTCGACATCAGCCCGCGCACGGTGGAGATCTATCGCGCGAACCTGATGGAGAAGCTCGAGGTCCGCAGCCTTTCTGAGGCCTTGCGCATCGCCTTCGCCGCCGGGTTGTTCCCAAAGGAAGAGGTCCAGGCGTCCTAAAGACCCGAATCGGTCCATTCCGGCAGCAGTGCAACGAGCTGGGCCGCCGCATGCTGCTGCTGCACGAAGACCAGCCGATCGTCGGGACCGGAGGGTTCCGGGGGCTCGGCAGTGAGCACCACGATCCGAAGCCAGCGCGCCTCGTCCTGCAGGGCCTCGGCCCATTCGGCGCGATCCTCCGCGGCGATTGCCTCGTCGGTAACCAGCACTGCCCTGCCGCGCGTGCGGTGCATCACCGGATCGTGAAATTCGCTGGCGGTCAGCACGTCGACACCATGCATCGAGAGCCGGGCGGCCATCGTGCTGCGAACGCCCGCGTCGCGGACGAGGAGCACGATCAGCAGTGATTTGGCAGGCACATCGCCCTCCCGGTCAAGGCGGTAAACAGCGGGCGCGGCATGATACTCCGGGAGGGAAATCGTCTCCCTCCCGGAGTTATACCTAGGCCGTCATACGGCACGGGTGGAGCATCAGAACTTCGCCGAAAGCTCGAGATACCCATAGCGCGTGTCGCCCGTGTCGGGCGCGTTGGGCGCTTCTTCGAGGAACCGGCCCTTGGCCAGATAGGCGCCGCCCGCTTCGAGTCGCAGGGTACCGGGCACCAGCCAGTAGCGCACGCGCGCTTCGGCCTGGGTGCCGGCATAGCTACCCGAATTGCCGCTGGCATCGCGAACACCCGCGCCGACGAAGGCATCGGTGCTGCTTTCCAGCCACAGGCCGCGCACGAAGAGCGACATATCGAGACGTGCGTTCGGCTCGGCGTCGAACCGGATGCCGGGCGAGACGATGTTGGCGCCCTTCACCGCACCATAGATCGAGGTCGGGCCGAAATCCGAACGACGCGTGCCGTAAAGCGCATCGAAGCGGCCATAGGTCGACGAGTCGGCGCCGTCACCCGTGGCGAGATCGAACGCCACCGCGACGCGCGGCGACCAGCCGGTGGCGAAGGTGTAGCCGGCCTCGGCGTGCAGCATCGCCGCTTCGACGTCGAGCTCGCCTGCAGTCGGAGCGGTTCCTGCACGGATCGACCCGAACTGGCCGGCCGCCTCGAAATCGAAATCGACGACGCCCGCTTCGGGATCGCGCGCGAAGCGGCCGCCGACCGTCACCAGCTTCCGATCTCGGGTCGGACGGGCGACGCTGTCGTTTTCGGCGAAGCGATACACATAGGCCTCACCGGTCGCGCCGGCGATCACGCCGGTGGTGACGCTGCCGCCGAAGAAGGTGACAGTGTTCGAGACGCGGTCGAGCTCGACCTCGTTGTCGCGCAGCGCGGCGTCGTCGCTCGGAAGCGTGTCGAACGGCCGGGTCCAGAAGAAGATCGCCTTGCGATCGCCCGCGCCTTCCCATTCGGCGCGAACACCGGCGTAGCTGACGACCGAGTTGGAGAAGCCGGGGATGCCCACGAGGCGGCCGGAGCCGATCTCCTGCGTGAAGCGGCCTCCCGAGAGGGTGAGCGTGCCGCCGGCGACGCCGGCGATGTCGAACGCGCCATAGGCCTGAAGCGGTTCGATGGTGTTGACGGAGCTGGTGCTGAGTGCGGCAGTGTCGCCATCGGGCATGTAGAGGCTGCGTCCGTCGCGCAGTTCGCCGACCAACCGCACCGGACCGGCGGCAAGCTCGGCCTTCACGCGGGTGCGTGTCGAGACGAAGCTGTCTTCCTCGAGGCCGCTCGCGCGGAACTGGCCATCCAGCGCTTCGCCGCGCACCCGCACATCGCCCTCGATGCTGAAGCGGAGCGAGTCACTCGCGTCCTGAGCGAAGGCGGAAGCCGGCATGGCTGCGGCGACGGCGAACGCGGTGGCGGCAGCGAAGCGGCGAGGCGAAAGGCGGTTCATTGGCAATATTCCTGATCGTGAGTGTCGCCTTTTTATAGGAGGACATCGTCACCGCCGAGCAAAGCTCCGCCTCCGTAATGATACGCAGATTTGCAGGCAACGTCATGGATTGACGGGATTTTCTCTGCCTCCTCCGACCCTTAGCAACAGCCTCTCGTCCTATAATGGCTCTGGCCCGCCCATCGCGGCACCCGCTCTTCTGTTGTCCATAAACCTGGATTCACCCATGCTCTCAACTTTTAACAATTGGCCGTTGGCGCGGAAGATGCTTGCCGTCTTCGCCGCGATCGCGCTGCTTTTCTCCATCCTCGGCGTCGCGGCGATCGTGGGCGCCCAGCGCCTCAGCACGGTCGCGAGCGCGCACGTCGATCGCGGCATCGCCGGGACGGCGGCGTTGGGCGATGTGCGGTCCGAGCTGCGCGAGCATCGGATCATCCTCTGGAGCCGAATGAACGCCACCTCTCCGGAGGAACTCCGATCGCTCGACCAGCGCTATGCGAACAGCAAGCAGGCGCTCGTCGAGGCGCTCGACAAGTTCGCGCCGCTCGCCGGCGAGTATCAGACTCAGTTCGACCGCCTCGTGCAAGATGTCGAGACGCTGGAACGCGGCAACGAGCAGATTATCGACGCGCATCGGGCTGGCGGAAGCGCAGCCGCTGTGCCTCTCATGAAATCCGAAGGACGCGACCTTTCGAACAATGCGCTTGAAGACGCACGGGAGCTGATCAAGCTGGCCGCCGAGCGTGCGGCGCGGAACGACGCCGCCGGCGACGCCATGGCGAGGGGCGTGCTGTATCTGACGCTTGGCATTCTCGTCGTGGCGTTCGGCGTACTCTTCGGAATCTGGCGCGTGATCGGGCGCACCGTGGCGGCCCCGCTCGCTCAGGTTTCCAGCACCACCAAGACGCTGGCGGAAGGCGGCCAGGCAGTGGTCCCCTATCGCGACCGCAAGGACGAGCTGGGCGAGATCGCCAACGCCGTCGAGCAGTTCCGCGTGGCCGCCGTGGCGCGCACCGAAGCGGCCGCGCGCGAAGCGGCCGATCAGCAGATCGTCACGCAGTCGCTCGCCCGGAGCCTGGCCGCGGTTACCGAGGGCGATCTGACGGCGGAAGTGACGGCCGAGTTCCCGACCGCCTATGCAGGGCTGAAAAGCGACTTCAACGCCGCGCTCGCCAGCCTGCGCGAGCTGATCGGATCGGTGATGGAATCGACTGCGGCGATCCGCACCGGATCGGGCGAGATCGCACAGGCGAGCGAGGATCTCGCACGTCGCACCGAAGCCAATGCAGCTAGCCTGGAAGAAACCTCGGCTGCCGTCGCGCAGATGGACGATCGCCTCAAGGCGACCGCCGGCGCGGCGGTGCGCACGGTCGAGCGTGCCGACGGCGCCATCGCCACCGTTTCTGGCGGCCGCGCAGTCGCCGACGAGGCAGTGCAGGCGATGGCGCGCGTCGCGGACGGTGCCAAGGGCATCGACAGCGTCATCGAGGGGCTCGACAAGATCGCGTTCCAGACGCGCGTTCTCGCCATGAACGCGGCGGTCGAGGCGGGTCGTGCAGGCGAGGCGGGCCGCGGATTCGCAGTCGTCGCCGATCTCGTCTCGGCGCTCGCGATGCGTTCCGAGGAGGAAGCGGCCCGCGCCCGCGACCAGCTGACCGCCACCCAGACCGACATCGTCGCGGCAGTGGACATGGTGCAGAAGGTCGATGGCGCGCTCGCCAATATCACCGGCGACGTGAGCGAGGTCCACGCCCTGCTCAACGACATGGCTGCGGACAACCAGGCGCAGTCGGCCGCGATCAGCCAGATCGCGACCGCAGTAGGATCGATGGACCAGTCGACCCAGCAGAACGCCGCGATGGTCGAACAGACCTCGGCCGCCGCGCGCAACCTTTCGACCGAAGTCACTACGCTGGCGGATAATGCGGGACGCTTCCGGATCGGCGCCGAGGCCCGCTCGCGCACCTCGGTTCGGTCGGTCGCGGCGCCGCTGACCAGCTCCGCGGAAAAAAAATCCGCGGGCTACTCCTCGCCCGTCAAGGCGCTGCCGGTGACGGCGATGGCGAACGGCAAGGCGAACGGCCACGCCGCAGCGCAGGAGGACTGGACCTCGTTCTAAGCGGTTCAGCTTCAACGACTTCCAAGGGCGCCCGGCACTCCGCCGTGGCGCCCTTTTTTCGTGCTTCCGGCGGGCGCGCAAGGCGCCGGGGGGCAACAATGCGCAGGCGTGGAGCCCCCGATTTCCGAGGTTCTCCTTAGGACCCGCTTCGACCGCACCTGCACAATCGCTTCTATAAGGGCCCTACCGGGAGGCCAGCGCGACCGCTGTCCATCCCACCCCAAGCGCGCAGGGATTCAGGGACCGGCGCAGTCTGGTGAGTAACCACGTCACAAGGAGCGCACCATGCACTGGTTTAAATCTTCGGCACCGATCCGCCTCAAGCTCAAGATCGCATTTGGAACGATGGCGGCGCTGCCCGCCATCATCACGCTCGCCGCACTGCTGCAAGGCGCGTGGATCGCCGCGGCGATCGGCGCAGTCCTGACGCTGGTGGCCGCGGTTCAGGGAATGCGCTTCCGCAGCGCGATCGCCGATCCCTATGTCGCCACCGTCGTCCGGATGGAGGGGCTTGCCGCGGGCGATCTCGATACGCCGATCGAATTCACCGACTATACCGACTGCGTCGGCCGCATGACGCGGGCGATGTTCACCTTCCGCGACACCGCGCGTGCACAGCAACAGGCAGCAGCCGAGCAGGAAATGGTCGTCGGCGCACTCGCCGAGAGCCTCACCGCAGTGACACACGGCGACCTGACCGCAGAGGTGACGACGGAGTTCCCGCCGACGTATGCCGCGCTCAAGAACGACTTCAACGCCGCCCTGGCGAGCCTGCGCGAACTGATCGGTTCGGTGATGGAATCGACGAGCGCGATCCGTACTGGATCGGGCGAGATCGCCCAGGCGAGCGAGGATCTCGCGCGCCGCACCGAAGCCAATGCCGCCAGCCTTGAGGAAACCACTGCGGCGGTCAGCCAGATGAACGAGCGGCTGCGCGCCACCGCCAGCGCGGCGACCAGCACGGTCGAGCGCGCCGACGGCGCCATCGCCACCGTTTCGGGCGGCCGCGCGATCGCCGACGAGGCGGTGCAGGCGATGGGCCGCGTCAGCGAAAGCGCCAAGGGCATCGACAGCGTGATCGAGGGGCTCGACAAGATCGCATTCCAGACGCGCGTGCTCGCGATGAACGCCGCTGTCGAGGCGGGTCGTGCCGGCGAGGCGGGACGCGGCTTCGCAGTGGTTGCCGATCTCGTCTCGGCGCTCGCGATGCGTGCCGAGGAAGAAGCCGGCCGCGCCCGCGATCAGCTGACCGCCACCCAGACCGACATCGTCGCGGCGGTGGATATGGTGCAGAAGGTCGATGGCGCACTGGCCAACATCTCGGGCGACGTGAGCGAGGTCCACGCGCTGCTCAACGAGATGGCTGCCGACAACCAGGCGCAGTCGACCGCAATCAGCGAAATCTCGACCGCGATCACTACGATGGACCAGTCGACCCAGCAGAACGCCGCGATGGTGGAGGAAACCTCGGCCGCCGCGCGCAACCTGTCGAGCGAAGTCACCACGCTGGCCGACAAGGCGTCGATGTTCCGCGTCGACACCGGCAACGCTCCGGCGCCGCGCAGCTTCGCGCCCGCGCGCAGCAAGCCGGCAGCTTCGCCGGGCAACGGCATGTCCGTCAGGGCACTGCCGCCAGCGGCGGTGAATGGCTCCGCAAGCCACTCGAGCGGACAGGACTGGACGACCTTCTGAAGCCGCTGACGCTGGAACGAAACGGGCGCCGCCACATCGCGGCGCCCGTTTTGCTTCGCACCGGCGCGCCGGTCGGCGCCGAAACGACCTCCGGCCAAACCCCTATTTCCGCCGCGTAAACCATTCGGCTCCCGCGACTGCACTATAATGAAGCAAACGGGCCGCCACAGGGAAAAGCGAGTCCGTGGTTCCACTTTTCCCGGAGGCCCCTCGTGAAGCACTTCTCTAATTTGCCGATCGCGGCAAAGATCATGTCCGGTCTGGCGCTGTTCGCCGTCCTGGCCGTTTTCATCACCGCGTTCGGCACCGTTCAATTGCACAGCATCTCAGCGGACACCGATCGTCTGGTCCGGGGAGACGCGCGCAGCCTGCAGCTCGCCGCCGAGGCGAACGAGCGCAAGACCCGTCAGCACCAGATCTGGTTCCAGGTCGCCATCGAGAACGACAAGCCCGATTTCGATGCGTTGATGGAAGAGATCAGGGACGAGCGCAGCGGCATTGATGCCCAGCTCGCCGAACTCGGTCCGCTGCTCAACGGAGAGAGCGCAGAGCGCCTCGAAACGGCCAAGCGTGCGCTCGCCGAGTACACTGCGGCGACCGACCGCATTCCGGCGCTATGGGCGCAGGGCCGCCGCGAAGACGCCGAAGACGTGCTGCAGCACGACGCGCGACCGCCGTTCGAGACGCTGAACGAAGAGCTGAGCGCGATCGTCGAGAATCAGGAAGCCGATCTGGACGCCGGTGCAGCGGCTGCCGCCGAGCATGCGACCAGCGCGACCTGGGCGTTGATCCTGACCTCGCTCATCGGACTGGTGTTGATCGCAAGCGTCGTCCTGTGGCTGGTTCGCCGGCAGATCACCAAGCCACTCGGCGAGATGACGCGCCTGATGGACCGGCTGGCGGGAGGCGACCACAACCTCGACGTCAAGGGCGGAGAACGCCGCGACGAGATCGGCGCAATGGCGCGCGCGGTAACGGTATTCCGCGACAATGCCCGCGCCCAGGCGAGCGCGCAGGCCGAGAAGGAGCGCGCCGACGCCGAGCAGAAGCTGGTTGTCGAGACGCTCAGCGGCTCGCTTGCCAAGGTGTCCGAAGGCGATCTGACCGCCGACATCAACATCGACTTCTCGCCGACCTATGTCGAAGTGAAGACCAACTTCAACAATGCCCTGGCGAGCCTGCGCGAGCTGATCGGTTCGGTGATGGAATCGACGAGCGCGATCCGTACTGGATCGGGCGAGATCGCCCAGGCGAGCGAGGATCTCGCGCGCCGCACCGAAGCCAATGCCGCCAGCCTTGAGGAGACCACTGCGGCGGTCAGCCAGATGAACGAGCGGCTGCGCGCCACCGCCAGCGCGGCGACCAGCACGGTCGAGCGCGCCGACGGCGCCATCGCCACCGTCTCGGGCGGCCGCGCGATCGCCGACGAAGCGGTGCAGGCGATGGGCCGCGTAAGCGAGAGCGCCAAGGGCATCGACAGCGTGATCGAGGGGCTCGACAAGATCGCGTTCCAGACGCGCGTGCTCGCGATGAACGCCGCTGTCGAGGCGGGTCGTGCCGGCGAGGCGGGACGCGGATTCGCAGTGGTCGCCGATCTCGTCTCGGCGCTCGCGATGCGTGCCGAGGAAGAAGCCGGCCGCGCTCGCGATCAGCTCACCGCCACCCAGACCGACATCGTCGCGGCGGTGGATATGGTGCAGAAGGTCGATGGCGCACTCGCCAATATCAGCGGCGACGTGAGCGAGGTCCACGCGCTGCTCAACGAGATGGCTGCCGACAACCAAGCGCAGTCGACCGCAATCAGCGAAATCTCGACCGCGATCACCACGATGGACCAGTCGACCCAGCAGAACGCCGCGATGGTGGAGGAAACCTCGGCCGCCGCGCGCAACCTGTCGAGCGAAGTCACCACGCTGGCCGATCAGGCCGCCCGGTTCCGGGTCGACGCATCCAGCAAGACCGCCGGCAACGTTCGCGCAGCAGCCGTGCAGCAGGCCAAGACCAGCCCGAAGCGGGCTGCGGCCTACAGCTCGCCCGTACAGGCTCTGCCGATGGCGGCGATGTCGAACGGCCACGCACAGGACGACTGGGCGACCTTCTGATCCGCTGAACCATCGACGCGAAGGGGCGTCGCGGCTCTGCCGCGGCGCCCTTTTTCGTATGTCCGACGAACAGGGCGCCGGCGCAGGAAAGACGCACGAAAAAAGCGCCGCAGCCTTGGGGCTGCGACGCTTCTGCGACGTTCGGACGATGGATCAGGCGGCGAGACGTTCGCCGCGCAGCCCTTCCATGATGTTGCGATTGACGTCGATCAGGTCACCGATCGACTCGCGGCCGGCCATCACTGCGCTGGTGTGGCGATCGACCCACAGGGCGATCGAGACGATCTGCGCGCGAAGCTCCGCCGGAAGGCCGTTGCCCTGGGCCGCACAGTCGGTGGCGAAGGTCGACCACATCTCGCGATTGCGGTGCAGCGGACGGACGAGCGCCGGGCCGGTGAGGCCGGCGTTCTGTGCATCCATCATTTCGCCGGTGATCTCGCCGATCAGGCGATGCTCGGTGGCGCGCGGGGTTTCGGCCCGACTGCGGGCAGCGGCATAGGCTTGAAGGGTCATAGGCGTGCTCCTTGGCTTACCCACCCATTTTAGAGCGTTCGGACCTTGGAGGGGTCGATCGTCCTATAAGAAGAATGCGCCTTGCGCGCCTTTTTCCCGAGACTCTGTCGCAACGGAGCCGCCGATGGCCGACACGATCCTCCCGCATGAGCTTCCCACCGCACTCGAAACCCGCGCGGGGGTAAGGCTCCTGTCGCTCGACTGTTTCGACACGCTGCTGTGGCGAGACACGCATGCGCCGCGCGACATCTTCCGCCTGCTGAGCGGAACGACGCCGCAACAGCGGATGTGGGCGGAAACCCGTGCGCGGCGATCGGCGCTGCTGCGCCACAGTCGCAACGAAGTGTCGATCGAGGAAATCTACGCCGAGCTGCTGCCCAACGCCGATGCGGCGACGCGCGCGGCAGCGGTGGGCGCCGAGATCGACGCGGAGGCACGCCACTGCTTTGCCTTCGGCCCCACCGTCGCACTGATGAAGGCCGCCAGGGAGCGCGGCATCAAGACCGTCATCGTCAGCGACACCTATCTCAGTGGAAAGCAGCTTCGCGAGCTGATCCGCCGCGCGGCGGGCAACGAAGTCGCAGGCCTGATCGACACCATCTTCGCGTCTTCCGAACACAAGCTTTCGAAGAAGGAAGGCCTGCTCGGTACGATGCTGCGCAAGACGTCGGTGAAGCCCGAGCGCGTGCTGCACATCGGCGACAATTGCGCCGCCGATCATGATGCAGCGCGCCGCCACGGCATCCCTGCCCTGCATCTGCGCCAGTTCACCGACGGCTGCGCCCAGCGGCTGCGGCTCGAAGCGGCGACCGGCGCGATGGTGGATGCGGGCGGCGCGGTCTTCCAGCCGCACCGCGCGACGCTCGCCGCTGGCGCGCACCGGATCGAGGACGCCGCCGAAGCGCTGGGCCACAATGTGCTCGGCCCCGTGCTGGTGCCGTTCGCGAACTGGCTCGAGCAGGAAGCCGAGGCGCTCGCCGCCACGAACGGCGGACGCGTCCACATGCTGTTCCTGATGCGCGATGGCCATTTGCCGCGCCGCATCCACGAGGCCGCCTTCCCCGCTCGCGCCGGCCATGCGATCGAGCTCAGCCGCTTCACCGCGACCGCCGCGAGCTTCCGCGACGAGGCGGCGGTGCACGACTATGTCGAGGCCGAGCTCGGCAACGGCACGCCCGAGGATCTGCTCCGCCAGCTGCTGTTCCCGCCGAACGAGATTGCGGAGATCATCGAGGCGCTTCCCGAGACGGCGCAATTGGGCGCGCTCGCCAAGACGGTGTGCGCTCCGCGCCATATCAAAGCGATCGTGAAGCGCTCGCAGGCGTTCGCCGAACGCCTCGCCACCTATCTGCGCCGCGAATGCGATCCGCAGCCGGGCGACACGCTGTTGCTGGCCGACCTGGGCTACAACGGAACGGTGCAGAACCATGCCGAGCCGGTGCTGCGCGCGCTGCTGGGGGTGCATGTCGCCGGCCGGTACCTGCTGCTGCGCGAACAGGCAGCGACTGGCTTCGACAAGCGCGGGTTCATGGGCGGCAGCACGCACGATGCCGATACGCTGGAAGCCTTTGCCGCCAACGTGGCGGTGCTCGAGCAGCTGTGCACCGCGGCCCAGGGCTCGGTGATCGACTATTCCGACGACGGCAGCCCGGTACGTGCCGGCAACAGCATCAAGGGACGCCAGAGCGAGACGCGCGAACGGGCCCAGCGCGGTGCCATCGCCTTTGCACGCGATCATGCCCAGGCAATCATCCGGACGAACGACAGCGCCCGCGCCGAATGCGAACGCAGTGGCGCCGCAGCCGCTCTGGCGCGACTGATGTTCCTGCCCCAGCCGGAAGAACTCGCAGTGCTCACGCGCTTCGAGCACGACGTGAACCTGGGCGGTTCGGAGACAGTGAAGCTGTTCGACCCGGAGATCGCCAGGGCGGGACTCGAGCGGCGCGGGCTCTTCTACCTGAAGGGCGCCGATCGCATGTATCTTCCCGCCGAGCTGCGCGGGCACGGCCTGCCGCTCAACCTGACTCTGCTCGCGCAACGCCGCTTTGGCATGGACCTGCGCTTCGCGGACTTCTGCGATCACGGCATCGACGTTCCGATCCTGCTCGCGGACGGCCGCGACGTGGCGGCATCGAGCATCCGCGCGACACCGACGCACAATGGCCATTATCTCGCGACGATCCCCGTCGGGGAGGCACAATATGCCGTCGGCCTCCAGTTCGGCAAACTCTACGAATGGCTGCAGATCGTCTCGGCGGAATTCGTGCCGGTGGCGGACTTCCTGGCGGAGAAACCGTCGGACACGCAGCCGGTTGAGGCGATGCCGACGCTGGAGGGCATGGAGCAGGTCGCGCCGCACCTCTTTCGATGCACCGGCGCCGATTCCTTCCTGATGGTGCCGCCGCACACCAATTTCGAGGGACCGGCGATGCTCGCCGTCGCCTTTCGCCCGCTCGTCGCGCGCGAGCCTGCCTCCAGTCCCGCTCCGACTGCGGCGACCGAAGCCGCACCCGTGCGATGAACTGCCTGCGGGGCGGCGCCAGCGTGAATCTCCTGAGAGCCACCGCCGCCGCACATTCCTTCCTATAATTCCAGAATAACCAGGGAACACTTGGAACCATCATGTTCATCGTCGTCGGCTTCGTAATCATACTCGGATGCGTCTTCGGCAGCTTCGTGATTGCCGGCGGCAAGTTCGACATCATCAGCCATGCACTGCCGCATGAGATGATGGCGATCGGCGGCGCCGCGATCGGCGCCTTCCTGGTCGGCAATTCGATCGCGACGGTGAAGAAGGCCGGCGCGGGACTGGGGCGCGCCTTCAAGGGATCGCGCTGGAAGGCGAGCGACTATCAGGATCTGCTGACGCTGCTGTTCGGCCTGCTCTCGACGTTCCGCAAGGGCGGCGCGACTGCGATCGAGCCGCACCTCGACAATCCCGAGGAAAGTGCTCTCTTCAAGCCCTATCCCCGGCTGCTGAAGGACCACCATCTGATCGAGTTCATCGCCGACTATCTGCGGATGATGACGGTGAACTTCGAGGATCCGCATCAGATCGAAGCGGCGATGGAAGCCGATATCGAGAAGCACCATCACGAGGAGATGGGTCCGCAGCACGCGCTGCAGATCATGGCCGACGGTCTGCCCGCGATCGGCATCGTCGCCGCGGTGCTGGGCGTCATCAAGACCATGGGCTCGATCGACCAGCCGACCGAAATCCTGGGCGCAATGATCGGCGGCGCGCTGGTCGGCACCTTCCTGGGCGTGCTGCTGAGCTACTGCGTGGTCGGGCCGCTCGCCGCCAAGCTTCAGGAAACGATCGAAGGCGACTGCAAGCCCTTCGCGATCGTGAAGACCGCCATCGTCGCCTATGCGCAGGAAGTCCCCGTTCAGGTCGCGATCGAGATCGCCCGGCGGATGACCCCCAGCGCCTATGCGCCGACGTTCCAACAACTCGAAACCGCACTCGACGAGGCGAAAGATGGACTCAATGCCGCCCCTGCCTGACTCCGACATCGACGCCCTCGCCGAAGAGCGCGCGCTTCGCCTGCCGGCGCACGGAACCACCGTCACCGCGGAAGACCTGCGCGTCCGGCTGGTGCTCGCCGCCGATCTCGACGACGAGATGGCAGTCGACGCCAGCGACGTGGAGAGCGTCGGCCAGGCCGTGCTCCAGCTGCTCGTCGCCGCGCGCGCCGAGGCGGCGAGCAACGGCCAGAACTTTCGCATCGATAATCCCAGCCCTGCCTTCGTGGAGCGCGTCGAGCGCTGTCGGCTGACGCAGGCACTCGGCCTGCAAACCGGAGAGTAAACGTGTCCAAGCTGATTCTCACCGTCGACGATTCGGCGAGCATGCGCATGCTGCTCAAGACGTCGCTGGTAGCCCAGGGCTATCGCATCGAAAGCGCCAATGACGGCGAGCACGGTCTCGAGCGGATGCATGAAGTGCAGCCCGACCTGCTGATCACCGACATCAACATGCCCAAGATGGACGGCTTCGAGCTGATCGAGGCGGTGCGCGGCGTCCCCGCCTTCAAGGGCACTCCGATCCTGGTGCTCTCGACCGAATTCTCGGACGAGAAGAAGGCCCGCGCCCGCGAAGCCGGCGCCACCGGTTGGATCACCAAGCCGTTCGAAGCGGCCAAGCTGGGGGCGGCGATCCGCCGGGTGTGCCCGTGAACGAGGATATGGACGACATCCAGGCGATCTTCTTCGAAGAATGCGCCGAGGGGCTGACGACGGCCGAGGAAGGTCTGTCGGCGATGCAGGCCGGTGACGTATCGGCCGAGACGATCGCCGGCGTGTTCCGTGCCGTGCATTCGATCAAGGGTGGCGCCGGCGCGTTCGGCCACGCCGATCTGACCGCCTTCGCGCACCGTTTCGAGAATGTGCTCGACGAAGTGCGCGCCGGGAAGATCGTGCCGACGTCCGGCGTGATCAAGGTCATGCTGTCGGCATTCGACCTGCTCTCGGACCATGTCGCAGCGGCCCAGGGCCAGGCGGGTCGCCCCGCCGACGCGGCGATGCTCGAGGCGCTCGACAAGGTGCTCGCCGAAAAGGGCGTAGCCGAGGATGGCGATACCCCCGTGGCCGCCGCGCCTGTTGCGGCCGCTCCGGTCGAGGCCGCCCCTGCGCCCGCCGACGATGCCGACGAATTCGGCTTCCAGCCGATCGGCGTCAGCCTGGAGGATTTCGACGCGCCCGCAGAGCCGGTGGCCGAGGGCGACTGGATCGTCCGTTACGCTCCGGCGCGCGGCGACCTCGCCAATGCCGGCGAGCCGCTGCTCGTTGTCCGTGAGGTCGAAAGCCTGGGCGGCCAAGTCATCGCGGTGGACACCGGCGCCCTGCCCTCGCTGCGCGACCTCGACACTGAGGAAAGCTATTTCGCGTGGACGCTGCGCGTGCCCGGCACGGTCGAGCAGACGTCGATCGCCGACTGCTTCGACTTCGTTTCGCCCGACACGCGGGTCGAGATCGTGCGTGAGGAAGCCGCGCCGCTTCCCACCGGCGCCGCTGCCACGCTGAGCGGCGTGGACGACCTCGACGCCATGCTGTCGATGGTGCAGACGATCGCCGCCGCCACCACCGAAGCGCCGGCAGCGCCTGCGCCCGAGGAAGCGCCGACAAAGGCCGCCGAGCGCGCGCCCGAGGCGGCGTCGCAGACGATCCGCGTCGATCTGGCGAAGCTCGATCTGCTGCTGAACCTCGTCGGCGAGCTGGTGATCCGCAACTCGATCCTGTCGGACCGGCTCTCGTCGGCGGACCAGCAGCGGGTCGAATTGCCCGAACTGGCGCGTCTGACGCGGCAGATCCAGGACAATGTCATGTCGCTGCGCGCCCAGCCGATCCGGCAGGCGTTCAGCCGCGTGCCGCGCATGCTGCGCGATCTGGGCGCGGAGACCGGCAAGACGATCAACCTCGAGACCACCGGCGAGACGACCGAAGTCGACAAGGGCGTGATCGAGAAGATCGGCGACCCGCTGACGCACATGATCCGCAACGCCGCGGACCATGGCATCGAGAGCCCCGAGGAACGCATCGCCGCCGGCAAGAACCCGGAAGGCACGATCCATCTTTCGGCCGAACAGCGCGGTGCGCGCATCTTCGTCCGCGTGAAGGACGACGGCCGCGGCATCAATCGCGAGAAGGTGTTCGCCAAGGCAGTCGAGAAGGGCATCGTCGCCGCGGACGCGCAGCTTTCGAACGAAGAGATCGACCAGCTCATCTGCGCGCCGGGCTTCTCCACCGCCGACACCATCTCGAACATTTCCGGCCGCGGGGTCGGGATGGACGTGGTGCGATCGAACGTGGAGGCGCTGGGCGGCCGGGTCGAGATCCAGTCGACCCCGGGTCAGGGCACGACCTTCACCATGATCCTGCCGCTGACGCTCGCGATCCTCGACGGCATGATCGTCCGGCTTGCCGGCCAGCGCTTCGTGCTGCCGCTGGCGCATGTGATCGAGACGGTCCAGCCCGAGCCGGGCCAGGTGAAGCGTACCTCGCCCACGACCGAGGTGATCGACAATCGCGGCGACTTCCTGCCGGTGAAGCGCGCCACCGAGATCTTCGGGCTGAACGACGATCGGCCGATCGAGGACTCGCTGGTGGTGATCGTCGAAAGCGAAGCCGCCGGCCATGTCGGCCTGGTCGTCGACACCATCGATGATCGCCGCGAAGTGGTGATCAAGAGCCTCGACCAGAATCTCCATCCGATCCGCGGGCTCGGCGGCGCCACCATCCTGGGTGACGGCTCGATCGCGCTGATCCTCGACATCGAGGCACTGGTCTCCGCACCCGTGCCCGCCCCCCGCTATGCACTGAAAGGAATCGCCGCATGAACACCGAGGACAAGTCGGGCGACGCCGTCGACCGCAAGATCGTGACCTTCACGCTGGGCAAGCAGATGTTCGGCATCGAGATGGGCTCGCTGATCGAGATTCGCGAGTGGGAAGAGCCGACGCCGATCCCGACCGTCCCGAGCTTCATCAAGGGCGTGACCAACCTGCGCGGCAACGTGGTGCCGGTCGTCGGCCTCGCCGAGCGGCTGGGCTGGGAGCCGAGCGCGATCCACCCGCGCTCGTGCATCCTCGTCGTGTCGATCGGCGGCAAGCACGCCGGCTTCCTGGTCGATGAAGTGACCGACATCGTCAACATCGGCAGCCAGGAAGTGCAGCCCGCCCCCGACGTCGAAATCGGCGAGCCGCACGTGATCCACGGCCTCGTCCGGATCGCGGCGCGCGGAACCGACGGCAGCAAGCGCGAGCACATGCAGATGGTGCTGCTGCTCGATCTCGACGCGCTGTCGCTCACCAGCCACCTGGACCTCGCGGCATGAGCCCCGCCGGCGGCGCCGCCGCGGCGCTTGCCGGCGGCGGAACGGCGATGGCCGCAGCAGCGCAGAATGCGGAGCTCACTCCGCGTGACTTCGCCGCCATCGCCGCGATCATGCAGTCCGACGCGCGCATCGCGCTGAGCGAAGCGAAGACCACGCTCGTTCAGTCGCGGCTCGCGCGCCGCCTGCGCGAAAACAGCCTCACGCGCTACAGCGACTATGTCGCGCTGGTGCAGAAGGACATGGCCGAGCGGGCGCGGATGGTGACTGCGCTCACCACCAACCACACGCATTTCTTCCGGGAGCCGCACCATTTCGACCATTTCCGGTCGCAGGTGCTGCCCGAACTGAAGCGCAAGGCGGCCGCCAGACAGCCGGTGCGCATCTGGTCCGCCGGATGCTCGTCGGGCGAGGAAGTGTACACGATCGCGATGTGCCTGCTCGGCCCGGACCGCACGTCCGCGACCTGGCTGCGCAACGCGGACGTGCGCCTGCTGGCGACCGACATCGCGCCGCCGGTGGTCGAGGCGGCGGCACGCGGCTTCTATTCCGACAGCATCGCCGCGGCGGTGCCCGAACCCTATCGCAGCACCTGGATGCGTGCGTCGGGCAACGGCTTCGTCATGGCGGACGAGGCACGCGCGCTGGTGACGGCGCGCGAGCTCAACCTGTTCGCCGCCTGGCCGCTCAAGGCTGCCTATGACGTGATCTTCTGCCGCAACGTGATGATCTATTTCGACGATGCCGCGAAGGCGGAGCTGGAGGCACGGTTCGTCGAGCAGCTGGCGCCCGGCGGTCATCTCTACATCGGCCATTCCGAGCGGCTGATCGGTCCGGCGGCGGCGCGGATGCGCGGCTGCGGCCAGACGATTTATGTGAAGGATCCCGCCCGATGAACGCGCCCGTGCGCACCCTGATCGTCGATGACAGCGCGAGCATGCGCGCGGCGCTCAACCGCATCCTTTCGTCAGACCCGGCGATCGAAGTGGTCGGCATGGCGCCCGATCCCTTCGCCGCGCGCGAGATGATCAAGACGCTCGATCCAGACGTGCTGACGCTCGACATCGAGATGCCGGGGATGGACGGCCTGTCGTTCCTCGAGCGGATCATGCGGCTTCGGCCGATGCCGGTGGTGATGTGTTCGACGCTGACCGCGCGCGGCGCCGCCGTGACGATCGAGGCGCTTAGGTTGGGCGCTGTGGACTATATCACCAAGCCGAGCGGCAGCGCCGAGGACATCAACCGCGAGGCGGCACTGTTGTGCAGCAAGGTGCGCGCGGCCGCACGCGCCGCGCCGCGCGCCGGGCCCACGCCGCTGCCGCGCGCGACGACGCCGATGCACGGCACCGCAGGCGACGCGATCATTGCGATCGGATCTTCGACGGGAGGCGTGGAGGCGCTGTTCAGCCTGCTCCCCGCCCTGCCCGCCGATTGCCCGCCGGTGCTGATCGTGCAGCACATGCCGGCGACCTTCACGCGCAGCTTCGCCGAGCGGCTCGACGGCGAGTGCAGCGTCCATGTCGTCGAAGCGACGGACGGTGCGCCGGTGACACCGGGAACCGTCTATATTGCTCCTGGAGGCGAACGGCACATGGAGCTGGCTGCTGGAAACCGCATCCGGCTGCGTCGGGGCGATCCTGTCGGTGGTCACCGGCCTTCGGTGGACGTTCTGTTCCGGTCGGTCGCGGCAATGGGCCGTTCGGCCGTCGGCGCGATCCTCACCGGCATGGGGGCGGACGGTGCGGAAGGCCTGCTGGCGATGCGCCGGGCAGGCGCCCGCACCTTCGGGCAGAGCCGCGACAGCTGTGTCGTCTACGGCATGCCGCGTGCCGCCTTCGAGGCGGGCGCGGTGGAAAAGGAACTGGGTCTGGCGGCACTGCCCGAGGCGATCCTCAAGGCATGCCGCAACGAGAAGATTGGGAGCGTCTGATGCCTGCGGCTGCGCAGATCAAAGTGATGGTGGTCGACGACCAGACGAGCATGCGGGCGATGATCCGTCGCGCGCTGCAAGACCTGGGCTTCAAGGACGTTCGCGACAAGGCGAGCGCACCCGAGGCGCTGAGCGCGATCCGCACGGATCGGGTTCACCTCGTCATTTCCGACTACAACATGCCTGAAATGGACGGGCTGCAGTTCCTCGAGCAGGTCCGCGGCGATCCCGTGATCGGCAAGACGGTGTTCATCATGCTCACCGGCTCGTCGGACAAGGAGATCGTGCAGAAGGCGGCGGCGCTCGGCGTCAACAACTATGTCGTGAAGCCCTTCGCCCCGGCCGCGCTCAAGGAGAAGATCGAGCGCGTCTTCGGCGAACTGACCTGAGGTTCCTGTTGTGCGCCGTATCTCCATCGTCCAGGGCGAGCACGCCGTCGTCGCCGAGCCGCATGTGGTGATCGCCACGCTGCTCGGCAGCTGCGTCGCCGTGTGCCTGCACGACCCGGTCGCGAAGGTCGGCGGCATGAACCACTTTCTGCTGGGCGAACCCGGCGCGAACCAGATGCTCACCCCGATCGATCGCCAGCGCTACGGCGTTCACGCCATGGAGCTGCTGATCAATGGGCTGATGGCCAAGGGCGCGGCGCGCAACCGGCTGAGCGCACATCTGTACGGTGGCGCGAACATGATCTCCGGGCTGGGCACCATCGGCTCGTCCAACGGAGCGTTCGCCCGCCGGTTCATGGAGACCGAGGGTATCGCCATCGCGCATTGCGACCTGGGCGGCACTCGCGCCCGCAAGGTGGAATTCATGCCGCACGAAGGGCGCAGCCGCTGCACCGCCGTGTCGCAGGCGGTCCCCGAGGCTGTCCCCATTCCGATGCCCAAGCCCGCCCGCGGCGGCGAACTGGAGCTGTTCTGATGTCGTGTCCGATGCCTGTTTCCGATGCCACCGCCGCCGGCGCGCTGCCGGGCTATGATCCCTTTGCGGGCGTGCTTCATGCGGTGATGGCCAAGGAAATCCGCGAGATCCGCGAAAAGCTCGAGGCGCTGGCCGAGGTTCTGGTGTGCGACGAGCATTTCGCCAGCAGCTATCTCGAGCAGCTCCAGACCTTCGACTATGTGATCCAGCATGCCGACGAATGCGCGCGCCTGCTCGACCGGATCGCCGACGGCGAGGATTCGCTCGAGGCGATCGGCCATGTCCGCTTGGGCGCGGTTCAGGAACGGCTGCGCATTGCGCTGAAGGGGATTTGACATGGCGCGCGCCGCCAACCAGCGACCGATCATCGTCAAGAAGGTCAAGAAGGTCGTCGGCGGCCACCACGGCGGCGCGTGGAAAGTGGCCTATGCCGACTTCGTGACGGCGATGATGGCGTTCTTCATGCTGCTGTGGCTGATCGCCAATCCCGATCAGGAGCGGCTGAAGGGGCTCGCCGAATATTTCTCCCCCACCTCGCCCAGCGCCTCCCCCGCCACGACGATGGCGAGCTCGCCGGGCGATCAGGCGGGCATCGGCGGACGCACCCGCCGCGCCCAGGCCGAGAGCTCCTCCGCCACCGGCCAGCCGACCAGCGAAAGCTCGACCGTCGGCGCCTCGCGCGGCGGCACGGCGCAGATTCCCGACGCGTCGCTGCGCGTCCTGGCCGCCGAGCTGCGGGTCGCGATCGATGCCATCCCGCGCGACCGCGACGGCAAGAGCAACCTCGACATTGACTCCTCGCGCGAGGGGCTGCGCATCACGCTGATGGACAGCGACGGCCAGTCGATGTTCCGACCCGGTACCGCCGAGCTCAATCCCTATGCCCGCGCGATGCTGCGGCAGGTCGCCGAAAAGCTCGCCACTTCGGGCGCGCAGATCGCGATCGAGGGACATACCGACGGGACCGGCGGCCAGAGTGACGCCAATTGGCTGCTTTCCGGCGAACGCGCGCTCGCCGCGCGCAGCGCACTGATCGGCGCCGGGCTCACGCCCGACCGCTTCGCCGAAGTAGTGGCGATGGGGGCGACGAAGCCCGTCTATCCCGACCAGCCCGACCGGGCGGAGAACCGCCGCATCACCATCGTGCTGAAGGGCGACGCTTCGGCGCTGCCCAGCGACCCAAGCTTCCGGTTCTGAAAGGAGCGGCGACAATGAAGAAGCTCCTGATGCCGTTGGCGCTGCTGGCCGCGGGGCTGGGCGTTGGCGGCGGCGCGGCCTTTGCGACATCGCTGCTGCTCGGCCCGCCGGCTCCGGCCGGGGAAGCGCCGGAGGAAGCGGCTGCGGCTGCCTATGTCCCGGGCGGAAGCCTGCTCGCGCCGCTTGTCTTCCCCGACGGCCGGCTCGCCGGCTACGTCAAGGTCGACCTCGCGCTCGAAGTGCCCGAGGACAAGGCCGAATTCGTCACGGCGCGGCTGCCGCTGCTGATGCACGAAGTGAACATGCGCACCTTCAAGAAGCCGCTGGCGAGCGGCCCCGACGGCGCGCTGCCGGACATCGCCGGATTCCGCAGCGTCGTCGAGGAAGCGGCCACGCCCGCATTCGGCGCAGGCGTCGTCCGGCGCGTCGCGATCACCCAAGCCGTTCCGGCGTGAACGGGGATCGACCGATGACCTTCGACGAAGAACGAATGGCCGAAGGATCGCACGACGCGCAGGGCGCGGCCGGACACGAGCGAACGGCCGGCTGGCGCCCGCGCGCGCAGCGCCAGGTGACGACATTGCTGGTCGGCCGCGTCCATCAGGACGATGGCGCCGACGATCTGTGCCGCGTTCGCAACCTTTCCGCCGGCGGCATGATGCTCGAAACCCGGCGCCCCTTGGGCGTGGGACGGACGGTGCGGCTCGAGCTGCGCAACTGCGGCGCACTGGAAGGCCGCATCGTATGGACCGACGGCGGCCGCGCAGGCGTGCAGTTCCTCGCGCCGGTCAATGTCGAGGCACTGCTTTCGGTGCCGCTCAACCGCCCTGCCCGGCCCGGCGGCCCGATGCCGCGCGCGCCGCGCTTTGACGCGCGCTGCGCTGCCGAGCTGTGCAGCGGCGACCGCACCCATGCGGTCGTGCTCACCAATTTGTCGCAGAGCGGCGCCCGGCTGAAGCTGCCCGAGCCGATGACGCTCGAGGAAACGCTGGTGCTGCGGATCCCGGGACTCGCCGGCCGGCGGGCGACGCTGCGCTGGCTGCGCAAGACAGAGGCCGGGCTCGGCTTTTTCCTGCCGCTGCCGTTCCAGGAGCTTTCGGACTGGCTCTGCGACGCCGAGCGCCGCTATTCGCATCCCGACTGAGCGGCCTTGCCGCTTCAGCCGGAACCGAAGCTTCGGACCAGCGACCCTGCGACCAGCGCCCAGCCGTCAACCAGCACGAAGAAGATGATCTTCATCGGCAGCGATATCGTTGGCGGCGGCAGCATCATCATGCCCATCGCCATCAGCACCGCCGAAACGGCGAGATCGATGACGAGAAACGGCAGGAGCAGCAGGAACCCGATCTCGAACGCGCGGCGCAGCTCCGAAATCATGAAGGCGGGAGCGAGCGTGGAGAGCTTCACGGTGCTGCGATCCTCGATCTGCGTGCCGCCGAGGCTCGCGAACAGCTGAAGATCGCTCTCGCGCACCTGGCTGAGCATGAACTGGCGGAACGGCTCGGCAGTGCGCTCGAACGCGACTTCTTCGGTGATCGCGCCGTTGGTGTAGGGCGTGACGCCCTGTTCCCACGCCTTTTCGAAGGTCGGCGCCATCACGAAGAAGGAGAGGAACAACGCGAGCGCGATGATGACCGGGTTCGGCGGCACTCCCGGCGCGCCGAGACCGGTGCGCAGCAGCGAAAGCGCGACGACGATGCGCGTGAAGCTGGTGATCGTCATCAGGATGCCCGGCGCAAGGCTGAGCACCGTCAGCATCAGCACCAGCTGGATGGCCTTCGCCGAGAGCGAGCCCTCGCCGATCGTGACGATCGTCTGCGTTCCCGCCGTCGCGGCATGCGCGATCGCCGGGAACAGGAGCGCCGTCAGCGCGCCTCCTCCCAGCATCAGCCGGGTACAGAGCGTCTTTCGACGCGGAGCGATCCTAGCCACGCGCCGACGCCGTCAGACGGGTGCGCGCCTGCTCGACCAGCTGGCCGAAGCCCTGGCGCAGTTCGGAAAGATTGTCGTTGATGGGCGTCACCGGCACCGGCGCCGCCACCACAGCCGCAACCGGCTCGGCGACGGCAGGTTTGACGATGCCGGTTTCGATGACGACATGGCCGTCGGGGGCGATCAGGATCAGATGCTCGGCATCGTCGCGGCGAATGAGCGCGACCGAGCGCTTGGCGTCGATCGACAGCCGCTCGACCATCTCGACTCGCTTGCGCGACCCGCCCGAGACACGGCCCGGCAGCTTGATGTCGTAGCGACGGACGAGCCACAGCGCACCGGCAAGCAGGCCGAGCACCGTTCCCAGCGCACCCAGGGTGCGCAGCAGCGAAAGCAGGTCCATCAGTGGCGCCGCTTCTGCACGAGCTCGGCGACTTCGAGCGACATCTGATCGCCGTCGACCAGGATGCGGCCCTTCGCCACCAGTTCGCCGTTCACATAGACATGCGTCGGATCGTCCTGGCTGCAGTCGAGCGGGATCATCGCGCCGCGGCTCATCTGCAACAGCTGGCGGATCGGCACTTCGGCGGATCCCAGGACGATCGACAGCTCGATCGAAATTCCTTCGAGCACGGACATGGCGTGTTCCTTTCGAAGAAACTTATAGGATCATTTTTCCGCACCTCCGGCCCGACTAGGCAAAAAATGCCTATAAGAGTTGTGTGGGCGCCAAGAGGGGCGCGCTTGCGGAGGATTTCATGGATCTCAAGACGTCGCTCTCCATCTCGGCATCGGGGCTGCGCGCCCAATCGATGCGGATGCGCGTGATCTCGGAGAATCTCGCCAACCAGGATTCGGTGTCGCAGACGCCGGGCGGCGATCCCTATCGGCGCCGCGTCGTCAGCTTCCGCACCGAAGTCGACCGGGCGACCGGCGGCACCGGCGTGAGCGTCGATCGCGTGCGCACCGACAATTCGGCTTTCCGGCGCATCTATGAGCCGGGCAACCCGGCCGCGGGCGCGGACGGCTATGTACTGCGTCCCAACGTCAACAGTCTGGTCGAAATGGCGGACATGAAGGCGGCGCAGCGCAGCTACGAAGCCAATCTGAACGCCATCGAGGCTGCCCGCAGCCTGACGATGCGCACCGTCGATCTTCTCAAGTAAGGAACCGAACCGATGTCGATCGGAGCATTGGACGCAACGGCCGCCTATGGCCGCGTATTGGGGCTGGGCGGCGGCACGTCGCCGGGAAGGAAGATCGGCGGCGGCGAAGCCGCCGGCGGCTTCGGCAGCATGGTCGAGGAAATGGTGACCGGCACCGCGCAGCAGCTGCGCGCCGCCGAGCACGCATCGGCCCAGCAGGTCGCCGGCCAGGGCGATCTGATCGACGTGGTCACTGCGATCGGCGCCGCCGAGCAGGCGCTCGACACGATGGTCGCGGTGCGCGACCGCGTGGTCAGCGCCTATTCCGAAATCATGCGCATGCAGATCTGATCCATGCCTGCCAGCCAGGTGCTCGATATTTCCGAAGCGGCGCTGATGCTGGTGCTCACCCTGGTCGGCCCGCTGCTGCTGACGGCGCTGATCGTCGGCGTCGTCATCGGCCTGCTGCAGGCCCTGACCCAGATCCAGGAAATGACCCTCACCTTCGTTCCCAAGATTCTCGCGATGGGCGTCGTGCTGCTGCTGATGCTGCCGACGATCGGCGAGGCGATGGGAACATTCATGGCGCGGATCAGCGATCTGATCGTCACCGGCTGATGCCGGGCGATCGCCCGCTCCGACCGCAGGACCGCGTACATGTGGGCTGAACTCGAACCGACCGTGACGGCGTTCCTCATCCTCTTCGCGCGGGTGGGCGCGGTCCTGATGCTGCTCCCCGTCTTTTCCGAGGACGCGGTGCCCGGCCGCATCCGGCTGCTGATCGCCGCCGGGATGACGCTGGCGCTGTGGGGCCTGCTGGGCAGTGGCGCACGGGCGGCGGTGGATGGCGGCGGGCTCGCGGCCATTCTCGTCGCCGAGCTGCTGACCGGGCTGGCCATGGGAATGATCGTCAAGATCCTATTCTACGCAATCTCGATGGCGGGATCGATCATCAGCCTTCAGATCGGCCTGTCCGCCGCGATGCTGTTCGATCCCAGCCAGGGCGGCCAGGTGCCGCTGCTTTCGAAATTCGTCACCGTGGCCGCGGCGCTCGTCTGCATGGCGATGCAGGTGCATCATCTGTGGCTGGGCGCGATCGTCCATTCCTACGAACTCTTCCCGATCGGCGGCCTCCCCCCGGCGCAGGATTTCGCGCAGCTGGCGGTCGCGGCGGTCAACCGCTCGATGACGCTCGCAGTGAGCCTCGCCGCGCCGCTGCTGATCTACGGCATCATCTTCAACGTCGCGCTGGGCCTCGCCGCGCGCGTCGCGCCGGCGATCCAGGTCTTCTTCATCGGCCAGCCGCTCAACCTGCTGCTCGGAATCGCGATCACCGCAGTGACGATCGGCACCGTCCTCACCTTCTTCGCGACCGCGATGGGCGACGCGATGCAGGGCGGCTGGGGCTGAGCCATGTCGGAAGCGCCCGACAAGGATCAGAAGACCGAGGATCCGACACCCAAGAAGCTCGAGGATGCGCGCAAGAAGGGCGATACGCCCGTCGCGCCCGAGGTTCGCCATGCGGTGATGTTCGGCGCGATGCTGCTGACCGTCGCCGGCGTCGGCGCCTATAGCGTGCAATCGCTGGGTACCATGGCGGTCCGGCTCTGGGGCAGCGCCGACGATTTTCGCATGGAGCCCGCTGGCGCGACCAACTTCATCACCGGCGTGATCGCCCATATCGCGACCGCGCTGCTGCCCGTCATCGCCGTCCTGTTCGCCTTTGCCTTGCTGGGCGGGCTCATCCAGGGCCGGCCGATGATGGCCTGGGCGCGGATGAAGCCCAAATGGTCCAAACTCAACCCGTTCTCGGGCGTGAAGCGGCTGCTCGGCAAGCAGGCGCTCGTCGAATTCGGTAAGACGCTCGCCAAGCTGCTGCTGGTGGGCGGCGTGGCGATGTGGATCGCCTGGCCGGCGGCTTCGGGCATCGACCGGATGGTCGGCATCGCCCCGCATGCGATCGGCGGCGCGGCGTTCGACATCGTGGTGGCGATGCTGAAGCCGGTCGTGATGCTCGCCGGTGCGCTCGCGCTGTTCGACATCGTGTGGCAGCGCCGCGCCTTCATCGAGAAGATGCGCATGTCGCTCCAGGAAGTGAAAGACGAATACAAACAGTCCGAAGGCGACCCTAAGGTGAAGGGCCGTATCCGATCGATCCAGATGCAGCGCGCCAAGCAGCGGATGATGGCGAATGTGCCCAAGGCGAGCGTCGTCATCACCAACCCGACCCATTATGCCGTCGCGCTGCAATATGATCACGGCGCGATGGCCGCGCCCGTGGTGGTGGCGAAAGGCGTCGACGCGGTTGCGCTGAAGATCCGCGAGATCGCGACCGCGAACGGCATTCCGCTCGTCGAGAACCGGCCGCTGGCGCGCGCGCTCCACGCCAGCGCCGAGCTCGACCGGCCGATCCCGGTGGAGCATTATGCCGCCGTGGCCGAAGTGATCAGCTATGTGCTGAAGATCGCGCGCGGCCGACGCTAGGCGCGCGGTTCGACAAAGAGGCTCGGTTCACGCGCCGGTGCGCTGTAAGGGCGCCGACCGCCGCTCGCCCGCCGCGTTCGGCAGCCAGCGTCCGCTATATCCCGGATCAGACCTGTACGTCGTATTTGGCGAGTTCGACCCGCACGCGCAGGTCGATGTCGCGCGCGATCTGCGCCAGGACGGGATCGTCGGGTGTCTCGAGCGTGGCGGCCCATTCGACGATCTCGCGCAGCCGCTCGGGCGTGGCCGTGCCGGTGAGCAGTTCCCGCTGGAGCGCTTCCAGCGCGTCCAGCCCGCGCTCCGCCTGCGCCGCCTGCTTGCGGCGGCGCTCGACCGCCGGATCGGCTGCCGCGAGCGTCACCAGCATCGCGACCGAAGGAATCGGCTGGCCGGCCTGCGGCTGCACCATCGGCTGCGCGCGAACGCCCGCCCCCTCCGCCTCGCCTATCGGAAAGCTCGGCTGGACCTTGGGCAGCGCCGCCAGCAGCGATCGCGCCATGATCGGAGGAAGACCGTCGATCTGCACCTTTTGCCCGTCCCTGCCCTCTCCGTGCGGCGTTCGTCCTATAAGGCATTGTAGAGACTTTTCACGGCTACAGGGATATTGCCGGTGAACCGTATTTTCGCAGCGATGCTGGCCCTCGGGCTGGCCGCGCTGCCCGCCAATGTGGCGGCGCAGACGCGCATCAAGGACATTGTCGACGTCGAGAACGTCCGGCCGAACCAGCTGGTCGGCTATGGCCTCGTCGTCGGCCTCGCCGGCACCGGCGACCGGATGCGCAACGCACCCTTCACCGAGGAATCGATGCAGGCGATGCTCGAACGGATGGGCGTCAACGTGCGCGGCACGCAGATGCGCACCCAGAATGTCGCCGCCGTTTCGATCACCGCCACGCTGCCGCCCTTCGCGCGGTCGGGCAGCGCGGTCGACGTGCAGGTTTCCGCACTCGGTGACGCCAGCAGCCTTCAGGGCGGGACGCTGATCGCCTCGCCGCTCCGTGCGCTCGACGGCGAAATCTATGCAGTCGCGCAGGGCCCCGTCGCGGTTTCCGGCTTCGAGGCGCGCGGCCAGGCGGCCAGCGTCAGCCGCGGCGTCACCACTTCGGCGCGGATCGCGGGCGGCGCGATCGTCGAACGCGAAGTGCCCTTCGCGCTCCGTTCGGCCACGAGCCTGAAGCTCGCGCTGCGCAATCCCGACTTCACCACCGCCGAGCGGATCGCAGGCGCGATCAACGCGCGCTTTCCCGGCACTGCGCAGATGCTCGACCCCGCGACGGTCGAGATCGCACCGGCGCAGGGCTCGCCGGCCTCGGTGATCGATCTCGTCACGCAGATCGAAGAGCTGCGGATCGATGTCGATCAGCCGGCCCGGATCGTCATCAACGAAGCCTCGGGCACGGTCGTCATGAGCAACGACGTCAAGATCAGCCCCGTCGCGATCGCGCAGGGCGGCCTCACCGTCACGATCAGCGAGACGCCGATGGTGTCGCAGCCCAACCCGCTCGCCCAAGGCGAGACGGTGGTCGTCCCCCGCACCCAGGTGGGCGTGGACGACGGCGGCGGCGCCTCGCTCGCGATCGTCGAAGGCGCGTCGCTCCAGTCGCTGGTGAGCGGGCTCAATACGCTCGGCGTCTCGCCCCGTGATCTCATCACGATCCTTCAGGCCGTGAAGAGCGCCGGCGCGCTCCAGGCGGAGATCACCGTACAATGACCGGACCGATCGGGCTTCCCCCCGCCGCGGGGCCGCAACTCCCCGGCGCCAGTGCGGCAACGCCGCCGAACGAAACCGCACGCGATTTCGAAGCCGTGTTCCTCGGCCAGATGCTGCAGCTGATGCTGGAAAGCGTCGAGACCGGCGAATTCGGCGGCGGCAGCGCCGAAGGCATCTATCGCGGCATGCTGGCCGAGAAGCTGGGGCGCGAAGTCGCCTCGCGCGGCGGAATCGGGCTGGCACCCGCGGTCATGGACCAGATCCTCAAGCTCCAGCAGGCAGGCAGCGAATGACGCGCGAACTTCATGATGCAATCGTTTCGATGACGGCGCTGATGGAAGAGGAGAGCGAACAGCTCGCCCGCTCCGCCCGAGTGCCCGAACTGCCCGAGATCGCGTCCGCCAAGTTGCGGCTGGCGGGGAAGATCGAGAACGAAGTCGCCCGGCTCGGCCGCGAGACTCCCGACTGGATCGAGACGCTCGACGACGAGCTGCGCGCGGAGCTCGCCGACGCCAGCCAGGCGCTGCGCGACGCATCGCTGGTCAACGCGCAGGTGCTGAAGCGGCAGATCGAACTGTCGGTGGAGATGATGGAGGCAATCGCCGCCGAGGCGAAGCGCCTCACCGGCACGCGCAACGCCACCTATGGCGCGCGCGGCGCGCTGGGCGGCATCGACGCGCCCGCACCCATTTCGATCAACACGCGCCTGTAACCTGGGGGGCGGCCCCCGCCGCCTTCCACCCGCTCCTGACCGACGTGCCGAAGGCGCCCGCACGCATGCGGACGCCTGCATCAGCGTTGAGTATCGATCCCGCTTCACCCGCGACGCTTGCCTGCCGCAAGCGGAAGCAGCGCGCCGGCAGTGCTGCCCGGGCTTAACCGCTGCGGCCGAGCGCCTTGCGCATCAGATCCATCTGCTTGCGGTAGAGCCCTGCCATCGCAGTGAAATCCGCCTGCAGCTCGCCCATGCGGAGCAGCTGGTCTTCCAGCGTGACATTGTTGCCGTCGGGCTTGGTCTCGGCGATGTCGGTGTCGAAGATGACACCGTTGGCGCCGGCCGGCTGCACCGCCCCCAGGCCCTGCATCGCATCGGTCAGCATTACGCGCGGCGCGGCGACGCGCGGCGTGCCGCCGGCGCCCTGCACCAGGCTGGAAAAGTCCGGCGCCTCGAGTTCGCGCCCGCGATAGCCCGGCGTCTCGCTGTTCGCGATATTCTGTGCGAGCACCTGCTGGCGCTGCGACATATGCTGCATGCTGGCCTTGATGCCGGCCAGAACGGGGGGCACGTCGCGCATGATTCAGAATCCGAAGCTGGTGTTGGGAGTGGCAAGCCGGTTGAGCGCGGCCTGATAATTGGCGAGCTGCGACTGTTGGCGCGCAGTGGAACCGCCCTTGCGAAGCGCGCCCGCCGTGCCGTCGACCATCATCGCCTTGGTGTCGTCCCAATAGAGCGAGCGATAGGCGGTCTGGCTCATCGAAACCGCCTCCTTCAATTTCTTGAGCGACAGCTTGGCGTCGTCGAGCGTCGAGAGGTTGAACGCATGCGTCAGGCCGAGACCGAAGCTGCCGCCCGGTCGCACCTTCGGCGCATCATCGTCCACCGGCGGCGGCACGACGATCCGCTGGGCATCGAGGCCCAGCTTGGAAAGCGCGTCGCTGCCCTCCGGGCCCGCGATCAGCTCGATCGAATTGCCCGCCTTGGGATCGATCCGCAGCGTCCGCTCGCCATCCACCAGCGGCGTCGTGAGCTTCACCTTGGACCCGGTGATCGTGCGCAGGCGATCGGCGAGGCTCTTTAGCGTATCGTCTTCGCCGATGGTGATCTTGCGCACCGTGCCGTCGTTCACGCGCACGGCGAACTGATCGCCCGCACGAAGCGCGGTCTGCGCGACGAGCTTGTCGGAAACCGGGGGGTTTATCGGCCCGGCGGCGAAGCCGAGCGCGGAAACTGCGCTGTCGGCGCTCTTTGCCACGGCGACCTGCACCGGCTCGGTTCGCAGCTGCGGCTGGCCGAACTGAGTCACGCCCGCGACCGTGCCGGTGGCGGCGTCGATCCGTGCGACGAAGCCGTCGACGGCGCCGCGGCGAGGATCGCCGCCGAGCGCGCCCGTCGTGCGGCCCCCGGCATAAAGCGTGCCATCGAGGAAGGTCAGGCTGTCGACCTGATCCTCCTCGGCCGTCGCGAGATAGGTGACCCGCGCCGAGGCGAGCCCCGCATCCAGCGTCGCGACGAAGCCGTCGCGGCCGCCGCCGGTGCCGTTGACCTGCGTGCCTGCCAGCGCGGCCGACGTCATGCCGCCGACGGCGATGCTGCCGTCCGCTGCCACTGCCAGCGCCCGTGCATCGGCGGTGCCCAGATCGATGCTCGCAAGATCGGTCGCCAGCGAGCCGCCATCCATCTTGCGGACGGAGGCCACCCCGTTGGCGTTCATCAACGCGAGCAGGTTGCCGTCGCCGTCCACCGCGAGCGAGGTGATGCGCTCGCTGCCGCCGAGATCGATCTTCCGCCGCTCGGTAATCCGGCCGGAGGCATCGAGCCTGGCGAGATAGGCGTCGCCGCCGTTCCCGGAGGCGCGGCCACCCACATAGACGCTGCCGTCGCTTCCGACGGCAAGCGCCTGCGCAACATCGGCGCCGGCGTTGCGCACCACCGTGGCGAACTCTTCGTCGCCGTCGGCGGTGAAGCGCGCCACGAGCATGTCCCCGTCGGTGCTCGCACCGTCGAAATTGCCGTTGACCGTGCCGGCGACCGTGACGCTGCCGTCGGCACCGACCGTCACGGCCGCGCCTTCGGAGGAACCGCCCGCGCCGAGCCCGCGCTGCCAGAGCACCCGTCCCTGGGAATCGACTTTGGTGAGGAAGAGATTGTCGTCGCCGTCCGAGCGGATCGCGCCGAAATCGCCCGCGGTCGTGCCGACGATATAGCTGTTGCCATAGGCATCGGTGGCGATCGCCGCCGCATCGGTATCTGCGTTCACGTCATAATTGGGCGGGGGCGGCGGCTCGTCGCCCTTCTTGACCGGCAGGACGAGCTTGCTCGGCGGCGCATTCTTGGCGAGCAGCTCGGCGCGCTCGGTGGCGACGCGATCGAGCGAGGAGATGCCGGCGATCGTCGTGCGCGACGCCGCGCCTGCCGGATCGTCGATCCGGAAAACCTGGGCCGAGGTGGGCGCATCCAGCGCGGTCTGGCCGGCGGCGACGATCAGGCTGTCCTTGGCGCTCGCTTCGGTGATCGCTACCTGCTCGACCCCCATCGGCGTCTTGATGTTGAAGCCCCAGCCGTCCTCCCCCTTTTCGGGAACAAAGCGGACGAGCCAGCGCGGCTGGGTTTCGCCGTTCGCATCGAGATATAGGCTGCCGTCCGGATTGCGCATCGGCACCGCGGCGATCGCCTGGTTGAACGCGTCGGCGATCGAATCCAGCGTCGGCGGCTGGGGACCGGTCGCGAGATCGACGGTGATGCTGTCGCTCCCGCCGGGCTTCGACAGGGCGATGGTGAACTTCTCCTGCCCCGTCAGCCCCGGAATCGCATCGGCCCGCTGCTCGACGAGCATCGGGCCCTTCATCGCATATTTGTCCGGAGCGGCGATGCCGACGCTCTTGGTATAGCGGCTGGGCTGGCCGAAGGCGATGTTCACCTGATCCGAAGGCGCCTTGGAGAGGAAGGTCTCGAGATCGGTCATGCCTTTGGCGAAGGCAATCTGCATCGACTTGCGCTGCGCATCCGAGGCAGTGGTCGACGCCGCCGCCTCGGCGAGCGTGCGCAGGCGATCGAGCGCCTTATAGGTAGTGAAGCTCGTCTGGATGTCGGGCGGCAGCAGATCGACGCCCGTGCCGGACTTGTCGATGATCGTCCGCATTGCCTTGATCGCGGAAAGCTGCGCCGAGAACGGCAGCCTGTCCGCCGGCTGCTTCCACGGCGGCGTCGTCGGCTCGGCTGTGAACTGCGCCTTCGCCGTTCGCACCGCGCGGCTCTCGAACGCGATTCCCGCGCCCACCGTCGCGAAGGCGTTGCCGCCCGTCATCAGGCTGAGGCCCACCAGGCCGTTCGACAAATTTAGCGTCATCTCCGCGAGCCCATTCTCTTTCCCCCCTTCTATAATAGAGGGGTGCGCGCCCATGCGGGTGCGCGCGGACGCAATTTTCAGGGAAGTTGCATGACCGTGATGACGCCGGTGGCCGAGCCGCCCGAACTGAAGCGATTCTCCGGCCCCCAGCGCGCCGCCGCACTGATGCTGGCGCTGGGCAAGGACCATGGGGCCCCCATCTGGGAACAGCTCTCGGTAGACGAGATCAAGGAGCTTTCGAGCGTGATCGCCGGGCTGGGCCGCATCCCCGCGGCGGTGGTGGAGCATCTGCTGGTCCAGTTCACCGGCGAAGTGTCGAGCATGGCCTCGCTGCACGGCAGCTACGAGACGACCGAGCGGCTGCTGACCAGCGTGCTGCCGGGCGACCGCGTGAAGGAGATCATGGAGGATCTGCGTGGGCCGAGCGGCCGGACGATGTGGGACAAGCTCTCCAACGTATCCGAAACCGTGCTCGCCGGCGCGCTCAAGCAGGAATATCCGCAGACGGTTGCAGTGATCCTCTCCAAGCTGCGCGCCGATCATGCCGCACGCGTGATCGCCGAACTGCCGCGCGACTTCTCCACCGACGTCGTGATGCGCATGTTGCGCATGGAGACGGTGCAGAAGGAAGTGATTCAGCAGGTCGAGCAGACGCTGAAGACCGAATTCATGACCAATCTGTCGCGCACCAACAAGCGCGATCCGCATGAGGCCATGGCCGAGATGTTCAACGCGCTCGATCGCTCGACCGAAGAGGCGATGCTGACCGCGCTCGACGAAAAGGCGCCCGAGAGCGCCGAACGCATTCGCGCACTGATGTTCACCTTCGAGGATCTGGGCAATCTGCTGCCGGCAGCGATCGCGGTCATCGTCCGCAATGCGGACAAGCGCGAGATGGCGCTGGCGCTGAAGGGCGCCCCGGAAGAGATGAAGAATCTCTTCTTCGGCGCCATGACCGAGCGCGCCGCCAAGCTGATGCGCGAGGATATGGCCGCGATGGGCCCCGTCCGTGCGCGCGACTGCGAGGAAGCGCAGACCGCGCTCGTCCGTCTCGCCAAGTCGCTTGCGGATCGCGGCGAGATCCTGCTCGTCGATCCCAAGAGCGACGATGCGATGATCATCTGAGGAGTCGGCGATGAGTCTGCACGTTCAGCGCTTCGCATTCGATCGAGTCTTCACGGCCGCCATGCCCGAGAGCGAGGCGCCGCGCAGCGATCTCACGCTCGAGCTCGCGGCGCTGCGCAAGGAACTGGCGGTGTTGCGCGCCGACCACGAAGGCGCGCTGGCAATGGCACGGGCCGACGGCTTCGAGGCAGGGCTGACTCACGCCCGCACCGAACGCGACACTGCATTGCTGAGCGCCGTTGATTCGCTGCAGGCGGGCATAGAGGCGCTCGACGGCCAGTTCGCCGAGACTGCCGAGCGCCTCACCGGCGAAGCGACCGATGTGGCGCTCGCCGCAGCCGAGCTGCTCGCCGGACGCGCGCTCGAAGCGGCCCCCGCGGCGGCGATCGACGGCGCGATCGGGCGCGTGCTCGAACAGGTGGCACGCGGCACCGAACTGCTGATCCGCGTCCATCCCGATCTGGTTTCCGAGATCGAGGCACGGATCGCCGACCGCCAGAGCAAGGACCGCCGCCGGCTGAATTTGGCCGTCGTGCCCGATCCGGCGCTGCTCCCTGGCGATGCGCACATCGTTTGGGAACAAGGGGGCCTCGTGCTGGATGCCGCAGCGCGGCGCGCGGAAATCGCGGCCGAGCTCGAGACGCTGCTGCCCAAGGACCTCTAGCCCTGCTCATCGGCTGCCGCTGCCCTCCGCGGGCGGCAGCCCCGACCTGCCCGGACGACCGCGGCGGCCCGTGCCGCCGCGGTCGAGCCATGTTCGGCATGTGCCGGACCCAAGCCCGGCAAAAATTTCCCACCCGGCAGAATCTGCCGCCGCCGCTCCTCCTATAAGAGAGCTATCGGGCCGCGTGCCCAGGGTATCCGGCGAATGGCGGGGCGATCTTGGAAGCAATCAGAAAATTCGCGGAGCAGCTCGGGCCCAAGCGGCTGATGCTGATGGGGGGCGTCGCACTGGCGCTGCTGGCGGCGCTCGCATTCGTGGCGACGCGCGGCTCGGACCCGCAGATGGGCTTTCTCTACACCGATCTCGATCCCGGTGCGGCGCAGACGATCGTCGAGAAGCTGGAAGCGCAGGGCGTCGAATACCGCCTCTCCGCCGACGGCAGCTCGGTGATGGCGCCGCAGGACCGGCTGGCCGAGCTGCGCATGAGCCTGGCCGGCGAACGGCTGGGCGGCGCGATCGGCTATGACGTGCTCGACCAGGAGGAATCGTTCGGCGTTTCCGCCAGCCGCGCCAAGCTGAACGAGACGCGCGCGATCGAAGGCGAGCTCGTCCGCTCGATCGAGAGCCTCGAGAGCATCGCCCGCGCACGCGTCCATATCGTCATGCCCGAGCGGGCGATGTTCGCCGCCGAGCGGCGGCCCGCCTCGGCCGCCGTGACGGTGAAGACGCGCGGCCGCCTGCCCGCCGAAACGATTGCAGCGATCCGCTATCTCGTTTCGTCCTCGGTGCCCGAGCTGTCGCCCGAGTCGGTTTCGATCGTCGATCAGTCGGGCGCGCTGCTCGCTCGCGCCGGCGATCCCGATGCCGCCGTTGCCGGCGACGCCGACGCACGCCAGACGCAGGTCGAGACGCGGATGCGCGACGAAATCGAATCGCTGCTCGAGCCGATCGTCGGCCAGGGCAAGGTGCGCGCCGAGGTTTCCGCTCAGATCGATCGCGACGCCACGCGCGAGGAAGCGAATATCTTCGATCCGGATACGCAGGTGATCGCCCGTCAGGTGACGGTCGAGAACGGCAGCCAGGACGAGGAGAACGGCGCCGCGCCTCCTGCCGCCACCGTTGCCGAGCAGCTGCCCGAGAACGAAGGCGCTGCAGCCGGCCTGCCCGGCGAGAGCCGCCGGTCGGCGAGCAACCAGACGTCCGAGGACACGACCTATCAGAACAGCTCGCGCCGCACGGTCACGGTGCGCGCGCCGGGCAAGGTCACGCGCCTCACTGTCGCGGTGATGGTCGATGGCGGCGAAGCGGGCCTGCCCGCCGAACAGGTCCAGCGGCTGACTCGCCTGGTCGAGAACGCCGTCGGCATCGACGCCGAACGCGGCGACAGCGTGGTCGTCGAGAGCATGGCCTTCGCACCGGTCGAGGATCTGGCCGAGGGCGAGAACAGCTTCCTGTCGCTCCTTTCCATGGATCGAGTGTTCGGGCTGCTTCAGCTGCTCGTGATCGCCGCTGCCGGCTTGATCGCGCTGCGGATGCTGAAGCCGAAGATCGCGCCCGCCGTGGCCGAACCGGCGATGATCGAGGAACAATCCCCCGAGATGATCGCGCTGGCCGGCCGCGCCGCCGAAGGCGATCCCGAAGCGCAGCAGGAGCTCGCCGCACTCGAAGCCGGCCGCCAGCATCCGATGCTCGATCAGGAGATCGAGATGGCGCAGGTCGACGGCCGCATCAAACTCTCCGCGCTGAAGCGCATCGGCGACGCCATCGCCGCGAGCCCCCCCGAGGCCGCGTCGGTGATCCGCCACTGGATGAACGCCTGAAGGAGCCCCGTACGTGGAACCGCACGATATCATTCCCGCCGAAGCCGCCCCCGCCGAGGAAACCGGTGCGCCGATCCTCGAGGATTTCGACGCCGCCCCGGAACGCGAGGCGCCTGGCGCCGGCACGCCGGAGGAGCTGGAAGCTGTTCATGACGTCCCGGTGAAGGTGCAGGCCGTACTCGGCCGCACGCGGATGCCGGTGGGCGAACTGCTCCAGCTTGGGCCGGGCCATGTACTCGAACTCGATCGGCGGGTCGGTGAACCGGTCGACATCTTCGTCAACGATCGGCTGATCGCACGCGGCGAGGTTGTGCTGATCGACGGCGCACTCGGCGTGACGCTCACCGAAATCGTTCGGGCGGACCGCTGATGGCCGGACCGATCCGTATGCTGCTGGTCGGCGCGCCTGGCGGCGAATTCCGTCTTGCCGCCGAGCTGGCGCGCGATGCGGGTGCCGAGGCCGCGATGGCCGACGGCCCTGCCGAGGCGCTGGCACTGCTGCGCGAGAGCGGCTGCGATCTGGTGATGTTCGATGTCGGGCTCGACATCGTCGGCTTTCTCGAGCGGCTTCGCGCCGAACGCTTCATCGTTCCGGTGCTGGGGTGCGGAGTCGACGCGCCCGCCGAACGCGCGGTCGCGGCGATCCGCGCCGGCGCGCGCGACTATGTGCCGCTGCCGCCGCAGCGCGAACTGATCGCCGCAGCGATCGCGTCGGTCGTGGCGCGCCGCGTGCCGCGCGGCCTGGGCGAACACCCCGCCCTCATGCGTGCTACCGAACTTGCGGTCGCAGTGGCGCCGAGCGGCGCGCCCGTGCTCGTCACCGGGGAGAAAGGCACCGGCAAGGAAGTGATGGCGCGCGCCATCCACGCCGCCTCGGGCCGTCCCGATCCGCTGCTCGTCGTCGAATGCTCGGGCGTCGCCGCCGAAGTGCTCGAATCCGAGCTGTTCGGCCATGAGGAAGGCGCCTTCCCCGGCGCAATAGCGCGTCGTCTGGGCCGGCTGGAAAAGGCAGGCGAAGGCACGGTGCTGCTGCGCGAAGTCGGCGCCGTGGCACCGGCCACACAGGCGAAGCTGCTCGGTGTGCTCCAGGAACAGCGCTTCCGCCGCGTCGGCGGCGCCGAGCTTGTGCCGTTCCGCGCCCGGATCATCGCCTCGACCGGCATGGATCTGGAAACGCGCGTCGCCGAAGGGGCCTTCCGCGCCGATCTTCTCGCGCGGCTCGGCTTTGCGCGCATCGAGGTTCCGCCGCTGCGCGCGCGCGGCGACGATATCGCGTTGCTGGCGCAGCATTTCGCCGAAAGGATGGCGGTATCCGACGGGCTTCCGTTCCGGCCGCTGAGCGACGCCGCGCTTGCGCTGCTGCGGCGCTACAGCTGGCCGGGCAACGTTCGTGAGCTCGAGGATGCGGTGCACCGCGCCGTGCTGCTCGCCCGCGGCGCGCGGATCGAACCCGAGGATCTGGTGCTGATCGACGGATCGCGGATCGCGGAGCGCGACGCCGGTGAAGGCGCCTCGCGGCTCCAGGTCGAGAACCTCGTCGGCCGGACCGTCGAGGAAGTCGAGCGCGAACTGATCCTGCAGACTCTCGAGCGCTGCCACGGCAACCGCACCTCGGCATCGAGCATCCTGGGCATTTCGGTGCGCACCATGCGCAACAAGCTCAAGAGCTTCGTCGAGGCAGGCATTGCCGTGTCGCCGGCCGCCTGACGAAAACATCCAGTCGCCACGCTCCGGCCTCTCTGTGAGTTCGGCTGCAAAAGGTTCGAGATCCGCTGATGCCTCCCGCCCTCACACAGTTCTTCGATCGCATGGGTGCCAGCCGCGACCTGGCGCTGGCGATCGGCGTCGTCGCGATCATCGCGATGCTGATCCTGCCGATGCCGGCCTGGCTGCTGGACCTCGGCCTGGCATTCTCGATCACCATCTCGGTCATGATCCTGATGACCGCGCTGTTCATCGACAAGCCCCTTGAACTGTCGTCCTTTCCGACGATCCTGCTGATCGCGACGATGCTGCGGCTGGGCCTCAACATCGCCTCGACTCGCCTGATCCTCAGCCACGGCCATGAGGGGCCCGATGCCGCGGGCGGCGTGATCGGCGCGTTCGGCGAGTTCCTGATGGGCGGCCAGGTGGTGATCGGACTCACCATCTTCATGATCCTCGTGATCATCAACTTCGTGGTCATCACCAAGGGTGCGGGCCGCATCGCCGAAGTCGCGGCGCGCTTCAGCCTCGATTCGATGCCCGGCAAGCAGATGGCGATCGACGCCGATCTCAACGCCGGCATGATCGACGAGGAGACCGCGAAGACCCGTCGCGCCGAAATCGAAGCCGAAAGCGGCTTCTACGGCGCGATGGACGGCGCGTCGAAGTTCGTGAAGGGCGACGCGATCGCAGGCCTCATCATCACTGCGGTCAACATTCTGGTCGGGCTGGGCCTCGGCGTGTTCGCGCATGGCATACCCCTGGGCGAGGCCTTCTCCACCTACACCATCCTCACCGCCGGCGACGGACTGGTCAGCCAGATTCCCGCACTGATCGTCTCGGTCGCGGCGGGCCTGCTCGTCTCGAAGGGCGGCATGAAGGGCAAGGCGGGCAAGGCACTGAGCGATCAGCTCGGCCGTCACCCCAAGGCGTTCGGCATGGTCGCCTTCCTGATGGGCGCGCTGGCGCTGATGCCCGGCCTCCCCTTTCTGCCCTTCATCAGCTTTGCGCTGCTGGCCGGCTGGATCGCCTGGAAGATGAGCAAGAAGGCCGAAGCCGAGGCGGCACAGGAACGAATCGCCGAAGCCGTTGCCGCCGAGCAGCAGGCGATCGCCGAACAGCCGATCGGCCAGACGCTGGCGATCGACGCGGTGCGCATCGAGATCGGCTATGCGCTGCTGCCGATGATCAACGACGCCGAGCGCGAGCCGCGGCTCGACGATCAGGTCCGCGCGCTGCGCCGTCAGATGGCCACCGAATATGGCTTCGTGCTGCCGTCGGTCCGCATCATCGACAACATGGGCCTGAAGCCCAACGAATATGTCCTCTACATCAAGGAGACCGAAGCGGCTCGCGGCGAAATCCGGCTCGACAAGCTGCTGCTCATCAATCCCGGCGGCGGTCCGTCCGGCCTGCCGGGCGAAGAGACGCGCGAGCCCGTGTTCAACCTGCCGGCGCTGTGGATCGATCGCGAATTGCGCGACGAGGCGGGTTTCCGTGGTCTCACCGTGGTGGATTGCGGCACGATCATCACCACCCACCTCACCGAGCTGGTGAAGGACAATATCGCCGACCTGCTTTCCTACACCGAGACGCAGAAGCTGCTGACCGAGGTCCACAAGGAATCCGAGAAGCTGGTGGCCGACATCGTGCCGTCGAAGGTGTCGATCTCGAGCATCCAGCGGATCCTGCAGAACCTGCTCGCCGAGGGCATCTCGATTCGCGACATTCCCACGATCCTGGAAGGCATCGCCGAAGCGGCGCCGCTCACCAACAACCTCACCCAGATCACCGAGCATGTGCGCGGCCGTCTCGCCCGCCAGATCTCGGCATCGCAGGTGCGCGGCGAGGCGATCCCGATCGTCACTCTCTCGCCAGACTGGGACGCAGCCTTCGCCGAGAGCATCGTCGGCTCGGGCGACGACCGCCAGCTCGCCATGGCCCCATCGTCGCTTCAGCAGTTCATCGCCTCGGTGCGCGAGACCTATGACCGGCTGGCGCAGGACGGCGAAATCCCGTGCCTGCTCACCAGCCCGGCGATCCGCCCCTTCGTCCGCTCGATCATCGAACGGGTGCGGCCGGCGACCGTGGTGCTCTCGCAGAACGAGATTCATGCGCGCGCGCGGATCCGCGCACTGGGGTCGATCGCCTGAGCGCCCGCGGAGGCGTCAATTCTCCTATAATGAAAGGCAGTGCCGCATCGGCACTGCGAACGAGGGGCCGCATGCAGATTGCCGACGTGAGTTTCGCACCGGGCTCCAAGCCCATGCCGGCGGCCGCGACGATCGGCCAGCCGGGTTTCGGAGCGCTGCTGGGGATGCAGCAGGGCATGCCGCCGACGACGCAGCCGACGCCGCTTCCCGGTATGATGACGACGGGCGGGATCGCCGGTCCGCAACTCGGCGGCCTGATCCAGATCGCAACCGTCGAAAGCACGGTGGCAGTTCCGGCCGTGGTTCCCGGCACGGTTCCTGCCGGCACCGGCGCTTCCCCCGCCGCGCCGCAGCCGGCGGACGGAACGCCGATCCTTGTCGAGCCCAACCTGTCGACCTCTCGGACCGCCAAAAGCGACCTAGGCCTGCCGACCGCAGCCGCTCCCGACGTGCGCGACGCTGGCGCGGCGAAGCAGGCCGCAGCGTCACCGTCGCTGCCGGAACTCCTCGCAAGCGCATCGAAGCTGCCGACGGCGCAACCCGCTTCAGCTCCCATGGCGAGCAAGCCGCCCATGGCTCGCGCTGGAGCGACGAAGGATGGGCTCGCGCCCTCGCTGCCTGGCACCTCGGATATGACAGCCGAAACCGCGCCCCCCGGTCCGCTCGGGGAAACGCTCCTCGCCGCGCCGATCGCCGCGACGGCGGAGGAAGCCACTCCCCTGCCCGACGGCACGACCGAGGCAGCGCCTGAAGAACTTGCTGGCAACGGTGACGAGCAGCTTGCGCCGCAAGCCGCTGCACTCGCCATGCCGCCGGTGGCGCTGCCGCCTCGCGACCCCGCGCAACCGCCTGCCACCAGTGCCGCCACGCCGACCGCCGGCGGTGCTGCGGTGCCGGCAGCCGCAACCGATCTTCCGGCTGCCGCACCGGCTCCCGCCGATGCGGCAGCGGGCGGCATGAGCGCGGGCGAGATGCCGCAGGCCGAGCTGCCCACGGGTGACGCCAATTCGCGGCCCCAGCCCGAGTTAGCGGCGCGGATGCGCGATCCCGCCGCGCCGCTGGCTCCGCCGCCGGTACAGACGGAGGCGAGCACGCCCGCTTCGCCCGCTCCGCAACCGGCGAGCGCCGCTCCGGCGCCCGCGCGCGAGCCCAGCGTCACTGCGCGGCCCGGCGTGTTCGGCCGTGAACTGGGCGTAGAGATCGCGCGCGGCGTCGCCGGCGGCGAGGATGTGGTGCGAGTGCGGCTCAATCCCGCCGAACTCGGCCGGATCGACGTAACCCTTGCCTTCGAGGACGGCGCCCTGCGCGCGACGGTCCGTGCTGAAAGCCTCGCCGCACTCGAACTGCTGCGCCGCGACACCGCCGATCTGGGCCGCGCGCTCGACCAGGCAGGGGTTCGTTCGGACGCGCAAAGCTTCCGCTTCGAGAGCCGCGCCGGCGACGGCGGCCAGGGTCGCTCGGGGGGCCAGCCCCAGCCGAACCACACCGGCCGCAACGCTGATCCCGAACCGAGCGCGACCGAAGCGCCGCGTCCCACCCTGCGCGGCACCGGCCGCGTCGATCTGCTCGCCTAGGAGGCTTTCGCAATGACCGTTTCGTCCGCCACAAGTGCAGGCCTTACCCCCGAGACCAACTCGTCGATCGGCAAGCTCAATGCCGATTTCGACATGTTCCTGAAGCTGCTGACCGCGCAGATGCAGAATCAGGACCCGCTCGATCCGATGGATACGGCGCAATATACCGAGCAGCTGGTCCAATATTCGCAGGTCGAGCAGGCGATCGAGCAGACCGCCACGTTGAAGGAGATGCTTGCGGGCATGGGCTCGCAGGATCTGCTTCAGGCTTCGGCACTGGTCGGCAGCACGGTCGAATATGACTCGCCCGACGCGGCGCTGGGCGATGCTCCCGCAGCCTGGAGCTGGTCCGCCGATCGAGCCCCGGCCAAGCTGGTCGCCACGCTGACCGATGCGAGCGGACGCACGGTCGAGACGCGCGCCATCGATCCAGCCGCCAGCGGACAGCTCGCCTGGGACGGCACGCTGACGAATGGCGGCACGGCGCCGGCCGGCACCTACACGCTGAGCCTGAAGGCAGAGGATACGAGCGGAAACGCCATCCCTGTCGCTATTCACGGCATCGGTACCGTGTCCGATGCGCGCGGCGGCAACGGCGGCACCACGGTCGGCATCAACGGACTTCAGGTTCCTGTCGGCAAGCTCGTCCGCATCGGCGGCGGCTGATCGGTCGACGCGCTGGCTAGGTAAGAACACCTACCGCACTCATACGGTAGGTATCGGCTTGGATACTATTCTATACTGAGGTGTGAGATGCAGGGGTCATAAACCGATCCCCTCGATGACTTCTGTATCTCTGCCTCCATACTGAGTTTCGTGTTCGTATCGAGGATTGCGCGGCAGGCCGGAACCCCATCCGGCCTGCCGTTTGCGATTCCGGCCAAAGCCCTGCGCCGGCAGGCCCCGAATGCGCAAAAAAAACGCCGCGACATCCCATCGGGCGCGCGGCGCATTGCTGGCAACGAGATCTACCGGTTAGCCGAGCGACATCGCATCGGCCTCCGGCCAGGACGGCAGGCGGCGCGACGAGGCCGCCGGAATCGAACGCAGCAGAATTGCGCGCGCGGCAGACGGAAGCCCTCCCTCGACAGGGCCATCCCCGGCGGCGGCGGCGGCGGACCGAATTTCTTCCACGACGAAGTCGCTTGCGGTGCAACCTGCGACCGGCGCGGGAGCGGTCAGCATCGCGATGCAGTCGCTGATCGAGGGATCCTCACGCGGACCAAGCGTATCGAGCACATTCGCGAGCGTCATGCCCGGGGCCCGCAGCGCGCGCTCGGCCGCCGCTTCCCAAAGGGCGTTCATATCATCGACGCTCAGCGTGAGCGTGACCGTGTAGATCGGCGTCGTAGTGCCCGGTACGATATCGGAATCGTTCGGATCCATTCTCCACCCCCTTTACGCTTCGGCGCCAACCCCGCGCCCTCACAAGCTCAATGCCCGTGCCCCGGTTCTACGCGTATTCAGGAGAAATCCCTACGCAAGCGACTTCGGGGTTAATGAATTCGTGC